>NZ_JBIVDY010000016.1:0-236850 GCF_044747365.1 Kitasatospora sp. NPDC090091 | reverse complement strand
GGCAGCAGCCCGCCCCTCCGCAGACCACAGGACACCCCATGTATCGCACCGCACTGCGCAACGTGCTCGCCCACAAGGGCCGACTGCTGATGACGACGCTCGCCGTCCTCCTCGGCACCGCCTTCGTCGCCGGCACCCTCGTCTTCACCGACACGCTCGGCAACGCGCTCCGCTCGCAGAGCGCCAAGAGCTACACCGACATCGCCGTCACCGTCAGCGACCGCAGTGCCGTCAGCAAGGGGTACGACCACGGCGGCACGGCGGACGACGGCCCCGTCCTCACCGACGCGGTCCTCAAGTCGATCGCCGCCCTGCCCGGCGCCGCCGACGCGCGCGGCGTGGTCAGCGGCTTCGCCGGCATCGCCGACCGCAAGGGCGCGCTGATCGGCGACGGCTTCTCCACCACCGGCACCAACTACGTGCCCGGCGCCGACGGCACCGACCCGCGCTACCCGCTGGTCGAGGGCCGCGGGCCGCGCAGCTCCGGCGAGGTCGCGCTGGACGCCAGGACCGCCGGGAAGGGCGGGTACAAGGTCGGCGACACCGTCCGGGTGGCCGTCAACGGCCCGGTCATGGAGCTCAGGCTCAGCGGCACCGTGCACACCAACGACCCGCGCGTGGTCTCCGGCGGTTCGCTGGCCGCGTTCGACACCGCCACCGCCCAGCAGCTCTACCTGAGCCCGGGCCGGTACGCCGAGATCGACGTCAAGGGCAAGCCCGGCGCCGACGACACCGCGCTGCTCACCGCCGTCAAGAAGACCTTCCCGGAGCCCGACGCCTTTGACGCCCAGACCGGCCGCGAACTGGCCGCGGAGCAGGACAAGATGATCCAGGAGGGCACCAAGTGGCTCTCCACCGCCCTGCTGGGCTTCGCCGGCATCGCGCTCTTCGTCGGCATCTTCATCATCGCCAACACCTTCACCATGCTGGTCGCCCAGCGCACCAAGGAGCTCGCACTGCTGCGCGCCGTCGGTGCCAGCCGCAAGCAGATCACCCGCTCGGTGCTGGTCGAGGCGCTGCTGGTCGGCCTCACCGCCTCCCTCGGCGGTCTGCTCGCCGGCGTCGGCATCGCGACCGGCCTGCGCGCCCTGCTCAACGGGCCGATGGAGGCCAACCTGCCGGACGGCCCGCTGGTGATCGGCCCGTCCACGGTGATCTGGTCGGTCGGCATCGGCGTCGCGGTCACCGTGCTGGCCGCCTGGCTGCCGGCCCGCCGCGCCTCCCGGATCGCCCCGGTCGCGGCGATGAGCTCGGTCGAGCAGCCCGCCACCCAGAAGTCGCTGCTGATCCGGAACATCATCGGCCTGCTGTTCTCCGCCGCCGGTGCGGCCGGCCTGCTGGCCGGTGCCGCGACCAAGGAGGTCAAGCTGGTCGGCCTCGGCGCGGGCACCCTGCTGATCGGCGTCTTCGTCCTCACCCCGCTGCTGGCCCGCCCGCTGATCGCGCTCTTCGCCCCGGTGCTGCACAGGCTGTTCGGCACCCCCGGCCGGCTCGCCCGCGAGAACGCCGTCCGCAACCCCCGCCGCACCGCCGCCACCGCCTCCGCGCTCACCATCGGCGTCACCCTGATCACCGCACTGACCGTGGTCGGCGCCTCGGTGAACGAGGCCGTCGACAAGTCCACCGCGAGCGACCGCAAGGCCGACTACACCGTGGCCATGGAGAACTTCTCCATGCTCTCCCCCGAGGTCGGCCCGCAGATCGCCAAGACCCCCGGGGTCACCGCGATGACCGTGATGCGGACCCTCCCGGTCAAGGCCGTCGCCGACGGCGACACCTCGTGGCTCCGCTCGGTGGACGCCGCCGGCTTCGACCAACTGGTCACCGTGAAGGTCAAGGAGGGCGCGGCCGACGCGCTCAAGCAGGGCAAGCTGCTCGCCACCACCGGCTACGCCGAGCGGAACAACCTCAAGGTGGGCTCGACCCTCGACGTCACCTACCCCGACGGCACCCGCGGCACCCTGACCGTCGGCGCCCTGGTGGAGCAGAACACCGAGATCTCCGGACTCACCGCCCCGGACGCCGTCGTCGGCCCGCACGCCGCGCCCGGCACCGGCCTGGACAAGGTGCTCGTCAAGGGCGCCAACGGCGAGGACGCCAAGCTCAAGCAGGCGCTGCGCGACGCCACCGGCGGCAACCCGCTGATCGCCGTCAAGGGCGAGAAGGACATCAAGGCGGAGAGCCGGCAGATGGTGACCGCCGTGCTGAACATGATGTACGGGCTGCTCGGCATGTCCGTGGTGATCGCCGTCCTCGGCGTCGTCAACACCATGGCGATGTCGGTGTTCGAGCGCCGCCGGGAGATCGGGATGCTCCGGGCGATCGGCCTGGACCGGCGCGGCATCGGCCGGATGGTCCGGCTGGAGTCCCTGCTCATCGCCCTGTTCGGCGGCCTGGTCGGCGTGCTGCTCGGCATCGTCACCGCCTGGGCCGGCACCCGGACGCTCGCCAACGTGTTCAAGGACATGACGATGGTGGTGCCGCCGGTGCAGATCGCCGGCTTCCTGGTCGCCGCCGCGCTGATCGGCCTGCTGGCCGCCGTCTGGCCGGCCCGCCGCGCCGCCCGCACGGACATCCTGGACGCCATCAAGAGCAGCTGACCCGGCACCGACGTGAAGGAGCCCCGGGTGGTCCGGCCGGACCACCCGGGGCTCCTTCACGTTCCACGGCCTCCGGGCCGGCGGACCATCGGGCACCGGTGCCGTACCGACGGGGTGGGGGAGCGCGTCCCACGCCGTTTCACGGCGATCGTGAGACGGCCCGGCCGATCCTGAGACAGCTCTCCGCACAGGCCGGGCCGGATTCCCGGTTAGCGTTTCCGCACTCCGGGCGGCGCCCTGCCGGTCCGCCCGCTCCGATCCTGTGGGGAGAAGTCCGATGAAGAAGTTCCTCGCCGCCCTCGCGGTGGCCGGTACGGTCGCCGCGTCCGTCGTTGCCCAGGCGCCCGCTGCTTCGGCCGCCGGCTGCGTCACCGGTTGGATGAGCACCGTCGGTACCAGCACGCAGGGCGCCGCGGTCTTCACCAAGGGCAGCTCGCCGTGCCACGACGTCAACATCTCCTGGTCGTACAACTCCCAGGGCAACTACTCCGGCTACGCAGGTGCCTACCGGCGGCCCGGCGGCTCCTGGAACGTCGCTTCGCGCGGCTACGTCCAGATGGACAACGGCTACCACGACATCAACAACTCGTACTTCGCGCTGATCACCGACCTGAACCCCGGTGCCGAGTTCACGGTGATGAGCCGGAACTACGGCGACCAGGTCACCGTCACCTACTGATTCGCGTCCCACCCCGGGCCCGCCCGGCTTCCGGGCGGGCCCGGCACGCAGCCGACGCCCGTCACGTCCCACCTCACCGCCGGAGCACTCCGCCCATGCCCCGCGTCGATCGGCGTCCCCGCCGCTCCGCTGCCGTGAACCTGCCGGGCACCGCCCTGCTCGGCGCCGTCCTCGCCCTGACGGCCGCCTGCTCGGAGGCCGGGCCGGCCTCCTCCGCACCGTCGTCCGCACCCGCCGCCGTCGCCAGCGCCGCGGTGGCCTACGGGCTCCCCGCGGACCTCACGCCGATGCTCCTGCCCGCCACCGGCCCGGACACCCGCCTCACCCAGGGTCTCGACGGATTCGCGAGCCTGGTCCGTGACCGGGCGACCCGCGCCTGCCTGAGCGCGGCCGGGGTGCGCATGCCGGACGCCCCTCCCGCGATGTTCATCCGGTTGTTCGAGATCCCCGACCTCGACCACATCTCCCGCAACGGCTTCAGCCCCACCGCCGTTCCGGGCGCCGCTCCGTCCGGCCCCGCTCCGTCCGACGCCGCCGGGCCTGCGGACTCCGCGGTGCAGCGGCGGTGCGGGGCGGAGGGCGACGCCGCGGCCGGGTCGCTGCACTCCCTCTACGGGCCCCTGCAGAACCGTTGGCTCACCGGTCTCGCGGCCGTGGAGAAGGAGGCCCCCGTGGTCGCGGCCAGGCAGCAGCTCCCGGGCTGCCTGGCCGGCAGGGCGATCCGGGCGGACGGCGAGCAGAGCTTCTTCGACCAGGTCGACCGGGCCCTCCAGACCGCCGGGACCCCGGACGCGGCCCGCACCGAGGATCTGCGGCTCGGGGCGGCCTATGCGGCTTGCATGCAGCCGGTCGAGGCGCAGCGCGAACCCCTGCGTGCCGCACTGCGGGCCGGCTTCGTCCGGGAGCACGAGGGCGAGTTGGACGCCGCGCGGAAGGCCTTGCCCCAGCGGGTGGCGGAGCTGGAACGGCGTTACTCGGTGCGGTTCGGCGTCCCGGCCGAGGGCTGACCGGGGTACGCGGTGTCCGCGGCTTCACGCAGGCACCGGCGTGGTGCAGCACCAGCCCCGACGTGGTGCGGCACCGGCACCCGGACGCAGTGGAGCCCCCGGCCGGAACGGGTACCGGCCGGGGGCTCCGGCTCTTACGGGGTGCCGGGAAGTCGTCGGACTCCGGCAGGAACGTTTCCTCAGCAGCCGTTGAGGATCGAGCTGAGGGCGCTCTTCTCGGCGCTGTCCACGGAGAGGCCGTAGAAGTACTTCACCTGGACCCAGGCGCGGGCGTAGGTGCAGCGGTAGGAGGCCTGCGGGAGCCAGGTGGACGGGTCCTGGTCGCCCTTGCTGCGGTTGGAGCTCGCGGAGACGGCGATCAGCTGCGGACGGGTCAGGTCGTTGGCGAAGGCCTTGCGCTGGTCGGTGGTCCAGGCCCAGGCGCCGGAGCGCCAGGCCTCGGCCAGCGGCACCAGGTGGTCGATGTCGAAGGACGAGGAGTTGGTGGTGGTGACGTTGTCGTAGACGGACGTCCAGTTGCCGCTGACGGAGGCGCAGGCGGAGTCGGTCACCACACCACTGCCGTCGCGCTTGAGGACGGTCTCCCGGGTGTTGCAGGTGCCGGAGATGGTGATCCAGTGCGGGAACAGCGTCCGGTCGTAGGTGCTGTCGTGGGACTCCGCGGCCACCTCGATCGAGGCCAGGTAGGAGCGGGCGGTGGCGGCCGAGACCGGGGTGGGCAGCGCGGCCGCGGCGCTTCCGGCGCCGGCGAGCAGGGTGGTGAGGGCGAGCAGGAGGGCGCCGAAGGCGGCCGCCAGGGCACGGCGGGGCGTGCGTATCGCGGACATGCGGGGACTCCAGGGTGGTGTGAGGGCATGCGGAAGCCACCGGGCGGAGCGGCCCGGGCCGCCAACCAGCATGCCCTGGATCGGTTTACGCGGGTAGACCCTGGAGGTGAACACTTGAGTGACCGTCAACTCACCCACGAGGGCGGAACGGACGGTTCCACGGGGCCGAACGCACAGGCCCGCGGCGGCCGGACGCACCGGCCCCCGGCGGCCGGACGTGACCACTGCGCACGGCCCGCAGAGCGGCCGGACGCGAAACCGCCCCGCCCGGCGGGTGCCGGACGGGGCGGTTCTAGCGGAGGAGGGGGCCTCCGGGGGCCTCAGGCGGCCGACTTGGCGGAACCCGCCTGCGGCGCGACCGGCTTGGCCGGCTTGCCGCCGAACAGGCCCAGGAAGATCGCCAGGGTCGGCACCAGGTAGGCCGCCCAGACCGCCAGCTGGAGCACGGTCGGGTCCGGCTGGAAGTTGAAGACGCCCTTCAGCAGGGTGCCGTACCAACTCTCCTTCGGGATGGTGCTGCTGATGTCGAAGGCCACGTCGTGCAGGCCGCCGAGCCAGCCGGCCTCCTGCAGGTCGTGCACGCCGTAGGCCAGCACGCCGGCCGCGACGACGACCAGCATCGCGCCGGTCCAGGTGAAGAACTTGGCCAGGTTGATCTTCAGCGCACCGCGGTAGAACAACCAGCCGAGCACCACCGAGGTGAGCAGGCCGAGCGCCGCGCCGATGATCGGGTTGTAGCCGTCGTTGGTGGCCTGGACGGCCGACCAGATGAACAGCGCCGTCTCCAGGCCCTCGCGGCCCACCGCCAGGAAGGAGGTGACCACCAGCGCCGTCGTGCCCATGGCCAGCGCCGCGTCCAGCTTGCCGTGCAGCTCGGTCTTCAGGTGCCGCGCGGTGCGGCGCATCCAGAAGACCATCCAGGTGACCAGGCCCACGGCGATGATCGACAGCGAGCCGCCGAGCGCCTCCTGCGCCTCGAAGGTCAGCTGCGAGGAGCCGAACTGCAGCACGGCGCCGAAGGCCATGCTGAGCCCGACCGCCGAGCCGATGCCGGCCCAGACCGGCGCCAGCTTGTCCCGCCGGCCGGTCTTGACCAGGTAGGCGATCAGGATGCAGACGACGAGGCTGGCTTCGAGGCCCTCACGCAGGCCGATCAGGTAGTTGCCGAACAAGGCACTCTCCTCGGGGTTGTGCGGGACGGGATCAGCCGAAGAGGGCCTGGCCCCACCACTCACCGGGCTTCCGGACACCGGGCGGGCAGGCGAAGTGGGCGGAACCGACGTGCTGGATGTACTCGTTGAGCGCGTCGCTGCCGGCGAGGCGCTGCTGCAGCGGGACGAACGCCTTGCGGCTGTCGCGCTGGTAGGCGAGGAAGAACAGGCCGGCGTCCAGGCGGCCGAGGCCGTCGGTGCCGTCGGTGAAGGAGAAGCCGCGGCGCAGGATCATCAGGCCGTTGTTGCTGTCCGGGTGGGCCAGGCGCACGTGCGCGTCCTCGGGCATCGCCTTGAGGTCCGGGGTGTCGTGCTCCTTGGCCTTGCCGTACGGGGCGCCCTCGCCCTTGGTGCGGCCGAAGATGTCCTCCTGCTCCTTGAGCGGAGTGCGGTCCCAGGTCTCGATGTGCATCCGGATCCGGCGGGCGACCAGGTACGAGCCGCCGGTCATCCAGTCCGGGCCCTCGCCCGGGGCGACCCAGACGTGCTCGCCGAGCTTCTCGGTGTCGGTGCCCGCGATGTTGTGGGTGCCGTCCTTGAAGCCCATCATGTTGCGCGGCGTCTGGGCGTCCGGGGTGGTGGAGGAGGTCTTGCCGAAGCCCAGCTGCGACCAGCGGATGTTGACCGTGCCCATGCCGATGCGGGCCAGGTTGCGGATCGCGTGCACGGCGACCTGCGGGTCGTCGGCGCAGGCCTGGATGCAGAGGTCGCCGCCGGTGCGCTGCGGGTCGAGGTTGTCGCCCTTGAACTTCGGCAGGTCGATCAGGGCCTCGGGGCGGCGGGCCTTGAGGCCGAAGCGGTCGACGCCGTCCTTCTCGAACAGGGTCGGACCGAAGCCGATGGTGAGGGTGAGCCGGGAGGCGGGCAGGCCGAGCGCCTCGCCGGTGTCGTCCGGCGGCGCCTCGGGCAGGCCGCTGGCGGCGCCGCTGCCGACCTCGCGGCCGCCGGTCATCGCCGCGGCGGCCTTCGTCCAGTCCTTGAGCATCTTCACCAGCGACTCGCGGGTCGCGGTGGCGGAGACGTCGAAGGAGGCGAAGTGCAGCCGGTCCTGGACCGGGGTGGAGATGCCGGACTGGTGGTCCCCGTAGAAGGGGATGTCCCCGCCGACGGCGGCGGCCGGCGCGGGGGCCGGGTCGTCCTGCCGGGTGGCGGCGGCGACCGAGCCGACGCCGGCGGCGCCGAGGGCGACCCCGGCACCGGCCCAGCCGATCACGGCGCGGCGGCTGACCGCGCTGCGGCCGGTGCCGTCCTGCTCGGCGGCGACGGCCGCGGTGGCGTCGGCACCGGCCGGCGTCCCGTTCTGCTGCTCGTTCTCGGCGTCCATCGGCGGGCGGGCCCTTCTCTGTGCTGTCTCACGGATGCCGTGGCGGCCACTGGGGGCCGCCACGGCGGTGGGGATGGTGCTCGGTGTCGCGGCCGGTACTACTTGACGACGACCGCGGCGGCCAGCTTCGACAGCGGCTCGCCCAGCGCGTTCACCGCGTCGGAGAAGGTCTTGCGCTCGGCGTCGGCGACCTTGTCGTAGGAGGTGTAGGTGCCGTCGGCCTGCTTGTACTTGGCGAGCAGCGCCTCGGTCGCGGCGAACTCCGAGTCCAGCGTCTTGGCCAGCTCGGCGTCCTTCTCGGAGGCGACCGGCTTCAGCAGCTCGTACGCCTTCTTCGCACCCTCGACGTTGGCGGCGAAGTCGGCGAGGTCGGTGTGGCTGTAGCGGTCCTCCTCACCGGTGATCTTGCCGGTGGCGACCTCGTCCAGCAGCTCCTTGGCGCCGTTGGCCATGCTGGTCGCGGTGATCTCGGCCTCGGGGATCTTCTTCTGCCAGTCCTTCAGGTCGGTGACCAGCTGGTCGGCCAGCTTCTTCTCGTCGTCACCGATCTTGGCGTCGGCGAAGAGCGACTTCTCCAGCTTGTGCCAGCCGGTCCACTCCTGGCCGGCCTCCAGGCCGTCCTCGCGGGTGTCGGTCTTCGGGTCGATGTCGCCGAAGCTCTCGGCGACCGGCTCGGTGCGCTCCCAGCCGGTGCGCGACGGGGCGTAGAGCGACTTGGCCTTCTCGACGTCGCCGGCCTTGATCGCGGCGGCGAAGGCCTCGACGGCCGGGACGGTCAGGTCGGCCTGCTCCTGCGCGTACTTGCGGTAGGCGTCGACGGCGGCGGTCAGACGCGGGTCGGCCGGGGCGGCCGCGGCGGAGGCGTCACCGGTCACGGTGATCTTCTGGCGGATGCCGTCGCCGACCATGCCCGGCTTGCAGGCGATCTCGTAGGAGCCGGCCTTGATCTCGGCGTTGATGGTCGCCTTGGTACCGGGGCCGATGTTCTCGCGCTCGGTGACGATCTTGTCACCCGCGGCGTAGACGTAGACCTCGGTGGTCTTCGAGCCCTTGTTGGTGATGTCGAGGACGACGTGGCCGGCCGGGAAGCTGGTCTTCGAGACCTCGCAGGCGGTGTCGGTGGCGTTCACCTTCACGGCGTCGGAGGAGGCCTTGTCGTCCTTCTTCTGCGAGCAGCCGGCCAGCGCGGCGGTCGCCACAGCGAGGGTGAGCAGCGTGGCTGCGGTGGAACGACGGGCGGACATGCGGGCTCCAACGGAAGGGCAGGGTGTACCAGGGCAGGGGCTGAGGGCGGGTGCGGGAACCGATTGGTTCCGGCGCCTCCACCCACTTAGCTAAGGCATACCTTAGGGACATCCGATTTCGCCGTCTACACCGGGGTCCGACTTCGATCACTGCAGGTGGAGGCCGCCTTGGCAGCGGGGAGTCGTCAGCCCACCGACGATTTTCGGCCAACCACCCCCGCCGAACGGCGGGGGCGTCTCACCGGCCCCTCACGCCACTCCTCCGCCCGTCCCCCGGCCCACCTGCGACGGCGCCCCCGCGCGCCCTGTGCGATCTCCGCGCGCCTCCCTGTCCGATCCCTGCGCGACCCCGGCGCGACTCCTGGCTCGCGAGCCCGTCCGAGAGCCCCGGCGCCCCTACCGCCCCGCCGGGCGCGTCACTGCTCCGACGCGCCCGAGGCGGCTCCGGCGCGCCCGCGATCGCTCCGCTCACGGCCCCGGCACGCGCCGGGCAGCCGTACGCGCCGTCCAGCGCCCCTCGTGCCGGCTGATCCGGATCGGGTGGTCGAAACAGGCACTGACCAGCTCGGTGGTCATCACCTCGTCCACCGGCCCGGCGGCCACGCACTCCCCCTCGCGCAGCAGCAGCGCGTGGGTGGTGCTCTCCGGCAGCTCCTCCAGGTGGTGCGTCACCAGCACGCTGGCCAGCTCCGGGTGCTGGTGGCGCAGCAGGTCCAGGCTGTCCAGCAGCAGCTCACGGGCGGTCAGGTCGAGTCCGGTGGCCGGCTCGTCCATCAGCAGCAGGCGCGGGCTGGGCATCAGGGCGCGGGCGATCAGCGCGCGGCCGCGCTCGCCCTGGGAGAGCGTCGGCCACGGCGACTCGGCGACGGCGGTCATGCCGAGGGTCCCGATCAGCCGCTCGGCCCGGTCGACGGCCTCCGGGCCGGGCTTGCGGTACAGATCGGGCTCGATGGTGTTGGCCAGGCCGGTCAGCACCACCTCGCGCACGGTCAGCGGCGAGCGCAGCGGGTGGCGCGGGTTGACGTGGCCGAGGTGGGCACGCAGGTCGCGGATGTCGACCCGGCCCAGCCGGTGGCCGAGCACGTCCACCTCACCGCGGGTGGGGTGGGAGACCGCGCCGAGCAGGCCGAGCAGGGTGGACTTGCCGGCTCCGTTGGGCCCCAGCAGCGCCCAGTGCTCCCCGGGCTCGATGGCCAGGGTGATCCCGCGCAGCAGGTGGCGGCCGTTCCGGACCACCTCGACGTCGCGGGTGCGCAGCAGCGGGCCCGTGGGCAGCGGGTCGGACGTACTCATGGCGGTCGGTCCTCCGGGGGCTTGGCGCCGGGCAGGGGGCGGGGGCGACGCCGCACCGGACGGGCCGGCGCCGACCCTCCGCGTGCAGAGTACAACCGTCGGCGGGGCGGCGGCCGGTGCGGTCCGAGGCGTGGACGCCGGCCGGCGGGACGCCGTGCGGTGAACGCCGGTCGGCAGGCCCGGGAGCTGGAAGCCCGATCGGCAGGGGCCCGAAAGGTGGGAGCCCGATCGGCAGGGACCCCATCGGTGGGGGCGCGAACGGCCGGGTACACCGTACGCCCCTGTCGCCGGGCCGCAGTTGGCGGCAGGATCGGAGGGAGGCACGGTACGAAGGGGGATGGACGGATGGGGTGGGACGCGGAACCGGCGGGGCGGGCGGGCACGCTGCACGGGCGGTTCGAGGAACAGGCCCGGCAGTCGCCGGAGACGGTCGCCGTCCGCTGTGGCGCCCGGGAGCTGACCTACGGTGAGCTGGACCAGCGGGCGAACCGGCTGGCCCACCACCTGGTCGCGCAGGGGCTGGAGCCGGGCGGCCGGGCGGCCGTGGCACTCGGCCGGGGCACCGAGGTGTTCGTCGCCCTGCTCGCGGTGCTCAAGGCGGGCGGCGCGTACGTCCCGCTGGAGCCGGGCGCACCGGACGCGCTGCTGCGCCACGTGCTGGCGGACGCCGACCCGGTGCTGGTGGTGACCGAGGAGGCGCACCGGGTGCGGCTGACGGACACCGGCGGGCGGAGGGTGGTCTGCCCGGACTCGGCGGCGGAGGCGATCGCGGCCCTGCCCGCCGGTCCGCCGCCGGTCACCACCGGGCCGGACGACCTCGCCTGCCTCTTCTTCACCTCCGGCTCGACCGGCCTGCCCCGGGGCGCGCTGATCGAGCACCGCAACCTGCTGGCCGCCCACCGGGGCTGGCGCGAGGTGTACGGGCTGCGCCCCGCCGACCGGATCCTGCAGACGGCGAGCCTGGAGTTCGACGTCTTCACCGCCGACTGGATACGCGCGCTCTGCACCGGCGCCACCCTGGTGGTCACGCCGCGCAACCTCACCCTCGACCGCACCGCCGACATCGCCGACCTGCCCGCCCTGGTGGCCGCCGAGCGGATCACCGTCCTGGAGCTCAACGTCCGCACGGCACGCCGCCTGTACGACCACCTGGCGGCCGTCGGGGGGTCCCTGCCGGGCGTGCGGCTGATCACGGTCGGGGCGGAGAAGTGGTACCTGGACGAGCAGCTGGGCCTGCAGCGGCTGCTCGGCACCGGCACCCGGGTGCTCAACGTCTACGGGCTCGCCGAAGCGTCCGTCGACAGCACCTACTTCGACGCGGCCGGCGCGACGGGCGGCGAGGGCAGCGAGCGGGTCTCGCTGGTCGGCCGGCCCTTCCCCGGTGCGCGGGTGTACGTCCTCGGCCCGGAGGGCTTCCCGGCGCCGCCCGGGGAGGTCGGCGAGATCGCCGTCGCCGGCCCGGGCCTGGGCCGCGGGTACGTCAACCGGCCGGAGGAGACGGAGCGGCGCTTCGTGCCGGCGGCCTTCGACCCGGACATGCGGGTCCTGCTGACCGGGGACCTCGGCCGGATCCGCGAGGACGGCGTGCTGGAGTTCACTGCCCGCGCGGAAGGCGTGGTCGGCCCGACCGAACGCGTCCGGGCCGCCGGGGTGCTCCGGCGGGTCGCCGAGGCCGCGCGGGCCGAGGGGCTGCTGCGCTCCCACCCGGCGGTGCGGGAGGCCGCCGTCGCCGAGGTCGAACCGGAGCCGGGGCGGCGTGCCCTGGTGGGCTACGCGGTGACGGCACCCGGCTCCGAGGAACCGGACACCTGGCAGCTCTCGGCCCTGCTGGCCGAGGAGCTGCCGGCCGGGGAGGCGCCCGCCGCCGTCGTGGCCCTGCCCGCGCTCCCCCGCACCCGGGCCGGGAAGGTGGACCGCACCGCCCTGCCGCTGCCGGCCCCGCGCGACCACTTCTCCTTCTCCGCGTCGCTGGGCGCCGCCGCACCGGCGGGCGGCTCCGCGCCGCTGCGCGGCAAGGCCGGCCGGGGCGGTGGCAAGGCCGGGGCCGGGAAGCCGGGCGAGGACGAGCCGCTCACGGGCTGCGGCTGGTTCCTGGTGGCGCTGCCGGTCGCCGTGGTCGCCTGGCTGCTCACCTACGGCCTCTGGCCGGGCTCCACGGACGTCTCGGCGGTGCCCGGTCCGTACGCCGGCTGGTTCCGCGTCCTCTACCTCTTCGAGTGGTTCTCGTTCGGCCTGGGGGTGGCGTGGCTCCTGGCGGGCGCCCGGGCCGTGGCCCGGCTCGGCCGGCCGCTCGGGCTCTCCGTCGCCGCGCACGTCTCGGTGTTCTGGCTACTGGCCTCCTGGTGGCCGCAGGACAACCTCTACCGGACCAGCTCGTCGACGGACTGGCCTCGGCAGGCGCTGCTGGTCTCGGTGTTCAACATCGCGCTGATGGTCGCGGCCGCGATCGTGGTCCGCTTCCTGGTCTGGCGCCCGCCCGCGGGGCGGAAGTGACGAGCGGGCGGAAGTGATGGCTCGGCGGAGGTGACGGCTCGGCGGAGGTGACGCCGGACCGCGCCGCCGCGCCGTCGGCCCGCCGGTCAGCGCAGCGCCGCGAACATCCGCTCCAGCGCCTGATTGGCCGCGGCGACCAGCGCCTCCGCGGCGTCCAGCGCCTCCAGCGCCTCGCCCGCCCCGGAGCAGCGGGCGGCGAGCGCCAGGCCGACGACCGGCTCCGGCTCGTAACCGGCCGTCACCACCAGCGGCAGCAGGGTGACGCCGAGGCGGGCGCAGCGCGGCCGGAGCCGGTCCAGGTGGTCGTACAGCGCCTCCTGGGAGAGCCTGGCGCCGAGCCGCAGGCCGTCCAGCGTGCGGACGAGGTGTCCGGGGCCGCGCACCCGGTCCAGCCGGGCGCGCAGGTTGAAGGCGATCGCCGGGCCGGTGAGCCGCAGGTTGGCCTCGGTGGGGGCGAGCCGGCGCTCCCGGTCGGTGACGAAGTCGACGTCGAACCAGCCCCGGTGGCCCGCGGCGGCGAGGCGCTCGCCCACCGCGAGCCCGAACCGCTCGGCCGTGGCGGCCACAGCCGGCGGCACCACGCCGGGACCGACCGTCACCCCCTGGTAGCAGGTGCCGTCGACGGCCATCTCACCGACCCCGACGGGGTGGACGCGCCCGTCCCGGCCGATCACGGCGTCGAAGGTGAGGTCGCGCAGGCGGTCCGCCCGTCCGCCGTCGACGAAGTCCTCCAGCAGCAGTCCGCCGTCCGCGGCCAGCACCTCGGCGCGGGCCAGCCGGCGCAGCAGCGCACGCCCGCCGCCGGCCGCGAACAGTTCGTGCGGCGTCACCACGGCGGTCCCGTAGCCGCCGACGCCGTGCGGGCTCTTCACCACCGTGGTCAGCCCGCGGACCGCCCGGGCGGTCAGCCGGCGGGCGGCGCGCCGCGGTGTGCCGGGCTGCTCCTGGCGCGGCACCGCGATTCCCGGGTGGGCGGGGGCCAGTTCGGCGAAGAGCGCGTGCGTGGCCGCCTTGGACTCGTAGCGCCGCACGGCCGCCAGTGCGGGCCCCTCCCCCTGGGCGGCGGTGCGGCCCCAGGGCAGCACCGGGCGGCCGGACTCCGCGATCCGCGCCGCCAGCGCGGGGCGGGCGGCGAGCGCCTGCGCCAGGGTCCCGCCCGGCGCGACCCCGGCGTACAGCTCGACGGGTTCCCACGCCAACTCCCGCGCCAGCCAGTCCATCCAGGCCGGTTCGACCTCGGCCGGCAGCACGACCAGGGCGGGCTCGGGGCTGTAGCAGGTCGCCATGCAGGCGTAGTGGTGCGCCTGGCGCAGCCGCCGCGCGCGCTGGGCGTCGTCCATGGCGGCGCCGAAGAACTGCTCGTTGAAGTCGGCCACGTTCCCCAGGTGCACGGCCCGCAGCCCGCCCGTCCAGGCCTCCACCCATCCGTCCATCCCGCGAGCCTAGAGCCGGCCGGGGACGGAGGTGGAGGACATCGCGCCAAAGGCCCTAGACCTTCGACTCCGGTTTCCAGTCCCGGGCGAGGAGCCCGAGCACCACCTCGTCCAGGAACTCGCCCATCACCCACGCCGAGGAGCGCAGCACGCCCTCGCGGACGAAACCGTTGCGCTCGGCGGAGCGCAGCATCGCGACGTTGTCCGCCAGCGTCTCGATCTGCAGCCGCTGCAGGCCGCGCACGACGAAGCCGTAGTGGCACAGCACCGCGACCACGTCGGTGCCGTAGCCCTTGCCGCGGGCGGACGGCAGCATCCCCAGCCCGATGTGCGCGGACCGGTGGTGGTTGTCGATGCCCCAGAGCGTCGCAGCGCCGACCAACGTTCCGCCGTCCAACTCCACCACGGAGAACGGGACGTGCCCCTCCGCGGTGTCGTCCACCACGAGCCGAGGGTCGTTCGAGCCGGGCGTGATCGGCCGCCACGGCTTGCTCTCGGCCCGCGAGGAGTTGACCACGTCGTCGTAGAGCTCTGTCACCAGGATCGGGATGTCCTCGGTGTACCGGGCCCGCAGCCCGACATTCTCGCCTCGTAGCATGCGAGCTTCCTACCCGACCCGGCCGACCGGCCGCAATCCGATTGGTCCGGCCACGGGCCGAGTCGCCCGCCCGGTCAGAGCCGGTGGAGGCCGGCGTCGGTGCTGCGGAAGCCGCAGGCGTCGAGGTAGTAGGCCCGGAGGTGGGGTTCGAAGTCGACGTGCAGCCACTCGCAGCCGGCCGCGCGGGCACCGTCGACGGCGGCCGCGATCAGGCGGGTGCCGACGCCCGTGCGGCGGGCCGCGGTGGCGACCACGGTGTCGAGGAGGAAGGCATGGCCGCCTCCGTCCCAGGCGACGTTGACGAAGCCGGTCAGCGGGCCGTCGGCGGCGGGGCGGGCGCAGACCCAGCCGAGGCTGTGCCGCTCCAGGCGGGCGCGCCAGGCGACCGGCTGGACTGGCCGGCCGAAGCCCTCCGCGTGCAGGGCGTCGAGCTCGTCGTCGGTGAAGGATCCGCGCCAGGTGTACCGGGTCGTCATGGCGTGATCGTAGGGCGTCCGCCCGCAACAGCATTCACACCGTCGTTCACACCGGCTTTCACTGCTTCAACAGCGCCTTTCACAGTGAGCATTCACACTCGATCAGTTCTGATCAGCACAGGACACGAAATGGTCAAGATCTGACTCAGCACCTAGCCGGGGTTGGCAGCGCACCGTCAATCTCTGACGCAGCTCTTTCCCTGCAGCTACCCCGACTGGAGTCAGAGTGAGCCCCACCTCCTCTCACCGCCGCCACCTCGCGGCCGGAGCCATCGCGGCCACCGCCGCCCTCGTCGCCGCCACCTTCCAGGCCGGCACCGCGAACGCCGCCCCCACCGGCCGTGACGCGGCGATCGCCCAGGCCCGCGCCAACGTGGCCCACAACGCCGGTGTGTTCGGCTTCGGCGACGGCCAGGACCTCCAGGTCAAGGACGTCATCGTCGACGCCGACGGCACCCAGCACGTCCGCTTCGACCGCACCTACCTCGGCCTGCCCGTCGTCGGCGGAGACCTGGTGGTGCACCAGGACGCCCGCGGCCGGCTCAAGGACTCCACCCGCGCGGCCGCCCACGACGCCGCCGTGAAGTCGACCGTCCCGAAGGTCCCGGCGCAGGCGAGCGCGCGTCAGGCGCTCCAGGCCGCGCCGGGCATCAACTCCGCCACCAGCTCGCCCGAGCTGGTCGTCTGGGCCGCCGACGGCACGCCCCGGCTCGCCTGGAAGACCACCGTCGCCGGCGTCGGCGAGCACGGCCAGCCGGCCGGCAAGGTCGTCGTCACCGACGCCACCACCGGCGAGCAGATCGAGACCTACGACTCCGAGCACCAGGCCACCGGCACCGGCCACTCCGAGTACACCGGCGACGTCACCATCGACACCACCGCGCAGTCCGGCGGCTACGCGCTGATCGACCCGGTGCGCGGGACCATCACCAAGGACGCCCACAACGTCTCGTCCAACTCGCTCAACGCGAACTCGGGCACCCTCGTCACCGACGCCGACAACATCTGGGGCGACGGCAAGAAGTTCTCCACCGACCGCACCACCGCGGCCGTCGACGCCCACGCCAACACCGCCTGGACGTACGACTACTACAAGAACACCTTCGGCCGGAACGGCATCAAGAACGACGGCAAGGGCGCCACGGTCTTCGTCCACGTCGGCACCAACTGGGACAACGCCCAGTGGTCGGACAGCTGCTTCTGCATGATGACCGGCGACGGCGACGGCGTGACCGACCCCGAGCAGGTCGACCTCGACACCATGGGCCACGAGATGACCCACGGCGTCACCAGCGCCACCGCCAACCTGCGCTACAGCGGCGAGTCCGGCGGCCTCAACGAGGCCACCAGCGACATCTTCGGCACCATGGTCGAGTGGTACGCCAACAACGCGGTGGACAAGCCGGACTACCTGTTCAGCGACCAGTCCACCCCGCCGTGGCTGCGCCGGATGGACAAGCCCTCGCTCGACGGCCGCTCCGCCGACTGCTGGACCCGCAAGGTCGGCCAGCTCGACGTGCACAACTCCTCGGGCGTCGGCAACCACTGGTTCTTCCTGGCCAGTGAGGGCAGCGGCAGCCGGACCATCAACGGCTTCACCTACAACAGCCCGACCTGCAACGGCTCCACGGTGACCGGCATCGGCAACCAGAAGGTCGCCAAGATCTGGTACCGCGCGCTGACCGTCTACATGACGTCCACCACCGACTACAAGGGCGCCCGCGCCGCGTCCCTGAACGCCGCCAAGGACCTCTACGGGCTGAACAGCACCGAGTACAAGGCGGTCGCGGCCGCCTGGAGCGCCGTCTCGGTCGCCTGACCTCCCGCTCCGCACCCCCGCTCCTCCCCTGCGGCCCGTCGCCCCCGTGCGGCGGGCCGCAGTCGTGCGCGCGGCCGGGCGCGCGGCCGGGGCCGGCCGTGCCTCCCGGCGCGGCGCCGTCCGCCGGGAGGCACGGCGTCCGGGAGATCGCCCGGCCCGCCGGGAGCTGCCGGTCGGGCAGGGAACATTCGGCACATTCCCTCGTTATGATGATCATTCAACCAACGGGGGAAGGGACACATGCACCACGAGGAGTCCCAGGAGCTGGGGCCGCTGCTGCGCGCACACCGCCGCGCGGCCGGGCTGACGCTGGAGGAGCTCGCGGAGGGCTCCGGCGTCAGCGCCCGCGCCATCGGCGACATGGAGCGCGGCCACAGCCGCGGCCCGCAGGCCCGCACGGTCGAGGCCCTGGCCGGTGCGCTGGCGCTCTCCCCCGCCGACACCGCCGCCCTGCTCGGCGCCGCCCGGGCGGGCCGCCGCCGGCACGAGCGGCCGACCCCGCCCGGCCTCTGCGACCTGCCGCCCGCCGTCCCGGACTTCACCGGCCGCCCGGCCGAGGCCGCCTGGCTCGCCCGCTCCGCCGACGAACCGGGGCGCCTGCCGGTCTCGATCCTCTCCGGCGCCCCCGGCCTGGGCAAGACCGCCCTGGCCGTGCACACCGCCGCCCGGATCGCCGACCGGTTCCGGGACGGCTGCTTCTTCGTCGACCTGCGCGGCCTGGACACCGAACCCGTCACCCCGCACGACGCCCTGGCCCGGCTGCTGCGCGCGCTGGGCGTGCGCGAGCGGGACGT
Source organism: Kitasatospora sp. NPDC090091 (assembly GCF_044747365.1). Classification (NCBI taxonomy): domain Bacteria; kingdom Bacillati; phylum Actinomycetota; class Actinomycetes; order Kitasatosporales; family Streptomycetaceae; genus Kitasatospora; species Kitasatospora sp. NPDC090091. Next base: position 219,052 of record NZ_JBIVDY010000016.1, on the reverse strand, counting down.
GCCCGTCGAGACGGACGAGCGCCAGGTCCTCTACCGCCGGATGATGCGGGAGCGGAACGCCCTCGTCGTCCTGGACAACGCCGCCCACGAGGCCCAGGTGCGGGCGCTGCTTCCCGGCACCGGCGCGGGCGCCGCCTGGATCACCAGCCGGCGCACCCTCACCGGGATCGAGCACGCACGGCGACTGCTCCTCGAACCGCTGCCCGCCGACGCCGCCACCGCCCTGCTCGGGGCGATCCTCGCCCAGCAGGACGACGCCCGGTGGGACGGCACCCCGGGCGACGGCACCCCGGGCGGCAGCAGCTCACCGGAGGCCGGGGCCGGGCCGGACCCTGCGGCGCTGGCGCTGATCGCCGACCTCTGCGGCCACCTGCCGCTCGCCCTGCGCATCGCCGGCCACCGGCTGCTGAGCCGGCCGGGGTGGACCGCGCACCACCTCGCCGAGCGCCTGGGCGACGAGGACCTGCGCCTGCAGCGGCTCGCCGCCGGCGACCTGCGGATCCGCTCCGCGTTCGGCCTCTCCTACGCGCAGCTGCCCGAGCCGCTGCGGCGGCTGTTCCGCCGGCTGGCGCTCGTCCCCGGGCCAGACTTCGACGCCGCGCTGGGCGCCGCCCTCACCGGGCTCGGCCCCGGCCGGGTGGAGGAGATGCTGGACGAGCTGCTGGAGCTGGGCCTGCTCGGCCAGACGTCCACCGACCGGCTGCTGTTCCACGACCTGATCCGCCTCTACGCGCGCGAGCGGCTGCAGGAGGAGGAGTCGCCCGAGGAGCGGCGCAGCGCGGAGGCGGCGCTGTACGGCTGGCTGCTCGACACGGCCTCGGCCGCCGGCCAGTGGTTCCAGCCGGACCCGCCGCCGGCCGGCACGGCCCCGTTCGCGACGGCGCGGTCGGCGCAGGGGTGGCTGGAGACGGAGAGCGCCAACTGGCTGGCCGCGCTGCACGGAGCGGCGGCCGCCGGCCGGCACGCCGAGGTGGTGCGGACCGCCGAGTCCATGCACTGGTTCTCCGACCGCTGGACCAACTGGGGCCACTGGCACACCGTGTTCGGCCTCGCCCGGGCATCCGCCCGCGCGCTCGGCGACGACACCCTGGAGGCGACCCACGCCAACTACCTGGCCTGGGCGCTGCTGTACTGCCTGCGGCAGCCCGGCGAGTCACTGGCCGTCGCCGAGCAGGCTGCCGAGCTCGCCCGCCGCGGCGGCGACGCCGCCCAGGAGGCGTGGGCCCACTTCTACGCGGCCGCCGCCGGGAACCGCATGGACACCCTCGACGCGGCCGCCGACCGGGCCCGCCGGGCGGCCGAGCTGTTCGCCGTGGCCGGCGACCACGAGGGCCGGCCGCAGGCCCTCCTGGCGCTGGCCGCCGCCCAGCAGCAACAGGGCGACGCCGAGGGCGCCATCGGGACGGCCGACACCATCGTCGCCCTGCTCACCGACCCGGCCACCGCCCCCGCCCCGCACATCACCGACTTCACCATGACCAACGCGTTCAACCAGCGCGGCAAGGCCCAACTGGACCTCGGCCGCGCCCGGGACGCCGAGGGCTCCTTCACGGAGGCACGCCGCATCGGCGCCCGCGTCGGCGTGCCGCTGCTCCAGGGCATCGCCGCCCTCGGCCAGGCCAAGGCCCTCGACGCACTCGGCGATCGCGCGCAGGCCCTCGCCGCCGCCCGCGACGCCGTGACCTTCGCGGAGACCGCCGGCGACCCCGTCCGTCTCGCCGAGGCCACCGCCCTGGTGGAGAACTGGTGGGCCCGGGCGGCGGGCTGACGGGCCGATTCCTCCAAGGCGTGCGCGCCGGGCTCCGGTAACGCCCGGCGCGCACGGCAGCCGGATCGTGCAAGACGAACGCGAAGAGCGAACGAGCTGAAGCCCCGGCATCTTTGGGGTTTCCACCAGTACGCCGCCCCCTCCGGCGACAGGGAGACTTCCGGCCAGGGGCCGCGGCCCGTTCGGAAGGCCGACGCCAACAACAGAGGGGGACGACCCGATGAGTGGTCAGCTGTACGACGAGATCGGCGAGGCGTTCGAGGGCTTCAAGAACCTCCCGCTCGCGCGCTACGGGGAGGTGGCCGGATTCCTCGCCCTCGTCGGCGACGTGAAGGGGAAGTCGATCCTCGACGTGGCCTCCGGAACCGGCTTCTACAGCCGGGAGTTCAAGCGCCGCGGCGCCTCCCGCGTCCTCGGCGTCGACATCTCCTCCGCGATGGTCGAGGCGGCCCGGGCGCTGGAGGAGAGCGACCCGCTGGGCGTGCAGTACGAGGTGGGCGACGTCGCCGAGCTGCCCGCCTTCGAGCAGCCCTTCGATGTCGCGGTCGCCGTCCAGGCGTTCAACTACGCCGAGGACGTCGCCGGCGTCGAGCGGATGTTCCGCAGGGTCCACCGCAGCCTCGCGGACGGGGCCGAGTTCTTCGCCTTCGTCCAGCACCCGGACTTCCGCTTCGGCGGGCCGTCCCTGGCCAAGTACGGCTTCCTGTGCGAATCGCTCGGCGAGGAGACCGAGATCGGGCCGCGCGTGCGGATCACCGCGCTCCTCGACCCGCCGATCTCCTTCGTCGCCAACCCGCCCAGCCGCGAGGTCTACGAGACGTGCCTGCGGGCGGCCGGGTTCAGCGACATCACCTGGGTGCCGCTGGAGATCTCCGCCGCCGGCGTGCGCGAGTTCGGCGAGGAGTTCTGGGAGGACTTCACCGCCAACCCCGCGCTGACCATGCTGCGCTGCCGGGCCTGACCCCGGGTGGCCCGTCCCCGGCCGGTCGACGGCGCGGGGGCGGGCCGCCGTCCTCGGAAGAGGCGGCGGACGCGGCGGACGCGGCCGTGGTCACGCCGGCACCGCGGTGACCCCCGCGTCCGACCGGCGCGGCGCCGGGATGCGGGCCTCCACGGTGTGTACCTCGGCGGCGACGCGGGCACCGGCCTGCCACTCCCGCGGGGAGACTCCGTAGGCCGCCCGGAACGACCGGCTGAAGTGGCTGGCGCTGACGAACCCCCACCGCCCGGCGACCGCCGCCACCGTGACCGGGCGCGCGGTCGGCCGGGCCAGGTCGCGCCGGCACATGGCGAGGCGCTGCCGCTGGATCCAGCGGCCCACGGTGATGCCCTCGCACTGGAACAGCTTGTGCAGGTACCGCACCGACAGGTGGTGGGCGGCCGCGATCTGCTCCGGGTCCAGCCCCGGATCGCCCAGGCGGCGCAGGATGTGGTCCTTGATCCGGGCGAGCAGGGCGAGGGCCGCCTCGGAGGGCTCCGCGCCGGGCGGCCGGCCGCGGCGCTCCTGCGCCAGGACGGCCAGCAGGTCCAGCGCGGTCGCGGCCAGCCGGACCGCGGTCTGCGGGTCCAGCGCACCCACCGCCCGGGCCAGCCGGCCCAGGTGGGCGGCGACCAGCGCGGCGGTGCCGCCCTCCGCCCCGAAGTCCGTCGCCGTGAGCTCCCGCAGTTCCTCGTCGGAGACCCCGACGGCCGCCCGCGGCCAGTGGAAGGCGGTGAAGGAGAACGGCTCCGCCAGCTCCTTGCTGAACGGGCGCCCGGCGTCGGAGACGGCGAACGTCCCGGGCCGCAGCAGCACCTGACGGCCGTCCTGGACGAGTCGGGCCGTGCCGCGGTGCTGCAGGGCCAGGGTGACGTGGTCCTCGCCGCCGCGGGCGATCAGGCCGCCGCTGCGCACGACGCGCTGGGGGCCGGCCTGGACCAGCGAGACCTGGAGGGCGCCCAGGCGGTGGCTGGTGATGGTCCCTACGGAGGGCGCGGGTTCGAGCAGCCTGACGTCCAGCGGGATGAAGGTGTGCGCGATCGCCTCGTGCCAGTACTCGGCACGGTCCGGCGTCGGCAACGCGGTGGTGGAGAGGGTCGTGGCGGGCGCAGCGGCAGCGGCGGCAGCCGCAGCGGCGGGCGCGGTCACGGCGGCGGACTCGGCGGCGGATTTGGCGGCGGTGGCAACGGGAGGCATCTGATTACTCCTGCGACGGCCGGCGGGGCGGGCCCGGACATTCCGTCGGGTGAGGTCGGGGGGATGGGGACGGGACGCGGTACGGCCCCTCGGCCTCCTCCATCACACCCTGCCGGGCCTCCGGCCACCAGGAAGAACAGCAGGAAGAACTTCACCCCCGGCGACGACTGCGGCAACGAACACGGCGGCGACGGCAACGACCACGGCGACGCCCGCGGCGACGGCATGCAGTGCGGGGACAGCGGCAGGGCGCGATGGGAACAGAACGCCCCTGGACCCTCGCCTAACGTCAACTCTGCGACGCGGCAAGGAAGTCCGCGCCGGACGCCGAGAGGGTCGAAGGACCTTCCGGGCCGTCTCCGGCGCGCCGCCCTGCGCCCGCCGCCGTCACCCTCCCGCTCCGCCTCGCCCTGCCGCGAGCGCGGGGACCAGCTCCGAAAGGACTCCCCCATGATGGACTTCACCCAGGTCAAGGCCGCGCCCAGCCCCGACCTGCTGACTCCCGACAACGCCGTGATGCTCTTCGTCGACCACCAGCCGCAGATGTTCTTCGGCGTGGGCAGCGGCGACCGCACCGCGATCATCAACAGCACCGTCGGCCTCGCCAAGGCCGCCCGCGCCTTCGACGTGCCCGTGGTGCTCACCACGGTGGCCGCCGAGTCGTTCTCCGGGCCCCTCCTGCCGCAGCTGGCCGAGGTGTTCCCGAAGCACGAGGTCCTCGACCGGACCAGCATGAACGCCTGGGAGGACGCCGCCGTCGTCGAGGCGATCAAGGCGACCGGCCGCACCAAGATCGTGCTCTCCGGTCTCTGGACCGAGGTCTGCCTCGTCCTGCCCGCCCTGTCCGCCCTCGGCCAGGGGTACGAGGTCTACGTGGTGGCCGACGCCTCCGGCGGCGTCAGCCCGGCCGCCCACGAGCACGCCCTCCAGCGGATGACCGCCGCCGGCGCCGTGCCGGTCACCTGGGTGCAGGTGCTGCTGGAGCTCCAGCGCGACTGGGCCCGCCAGGAGAGCTACGGCGCGGTGATGGAGATCGTGAAGGAGCACGCCGGCTCCTACGGGCTCGGCGTGGTGTACGCGCAGAGCATCCTCGGCGCCCACGCGGCGGGCTGAGCCGGTGCACCACCGGAACCCCCACCCCGAGCGGGGGCGGCGATGAACCTCGGCCTGTTCGTCCTGCGCGTCGTCGTCGGCCTGCTGATCGCCGGCCACGGGGTCCAGAAGGTGAGCTTCCACCTCGGCGGCCAGGGGCTGGCGGGCGGCACCCGCGAGTTCCGCGGCGACGGCTTCCGCGGCGGGTGGCTCACCGCGCTCGCCGCCGGAACCGGGCAGATCGGCTCCGGCCTGCTGCTCGCCGCGGGCCTGCTCACCCCGCTCGCCGCCACCGGCGCGATCGGCGTCATGACCGTGGCGCTGACCGTCAAGCGGCCGCACGGCCTCTGGGTCCAGAACGACGGGTACGAGTACCCGCTGGTCCTCGTCGTGACCGCCGCCGCACTGGCCGCGACCGGGCCGGGGGCGTGGTCGGCCGACCACGCGATCGGTCTGACCCCGTATCCGCTCTGGTGGTCCGGCGCCGCGCTGGTCACCGGCGTCGGCAGCGGTCTGCTGACCAGGCTCGTCCTGCACCGGCGGTCGCCCGCCGACCCGGCGGGCGAGCCGGCCGAAGGGCCGGCCACCCGGCCCGGCACCGTCGAGCACGCGGGCGTCTGAACGGCTCCCCCGGACCACGGCCGCCCGAACCGTCCCCCGGTTCGGGCGGCCGTCGGCATGCCCGGACGCGCCCCCGGCGCCGCCCCCGCCCGACGCCGTACACCTGAGTGCCCCTCGACCGCGTCAACGGTCGAGGGGCACTCAGGTGTACGGCGAGGGCCGGGTCCGGCCCGACCCCAGCCGTCCGGCCTCGGCCCGGCCTCAGTCGGGCCAGCGGTGGAGGGCGACGTGCAGGGTGTCCACCGCCTGGATCAGCGCGGCCCGGGCCGTGGGGGCGTGGCGGCAGGCGTCCAGCAGGACGAACCCGTGCACGACGCCCTGGTAGCGGGTGGCCACCACGGGGACGCCGGCCGCCCGGAGCCGGGCGGCGTAGGCCTCGCCCTCGTCCCGCAGCACGTCGGCCTCGGCGGTGATCACCAACGCCGGCGGCAGGCCGGCCAGTTGATCCAGGGAGGCGCGCAGCGGGGCGGCCGTCGCCTCGTGGCGGCGGGCCAGGTCGGGCAGGTAGGCGTCCCAGTACCGGCGCATGTCCTCGCGGTGCAGGAGGTACCCCTCGGCGTACTCGCGGTAGGAGGGGGTGTCGAAGTCCGCGTCGGTCACCGGACAGATCAGGACCTGGTGGCGCAGCGGCACCGGGCCGTGCCGGCGCGCGAGCAGCGTGACGGCGGCCACCAGATTGGCGCCCGAGGAGTCCCCCGCGACGGCCATCCGCTCCCCGTCCAGGCCGAGTTCGCGGCCGTGGGCGCGGATCCACTGGGCCACCGCCCAGCACTGCTCGACGGCGACGGGGTAGCGCGCCCGGGGCGCCCGGTCGTAGTCGACGAAGACGACGGCGGCGTCCGCCCCCACCGCGAACTCGCGCAGGACCCGCCCGTACGAGTCGGCGTCGCCGAGCGCCCAGCCGAGGCCGTGCAGGAAGAGCACCACGGGGACGGGCTCGACGGCGCCGGCCGGTCTGACCACCTGGACCCGCACCCGCCCGGTCGGTCCGCCGGGCAGGGCGAGCCATTCGGCGGTGGTGTCCGAGACGTCGTCCAGCAGGTCCTCGGTCAGGTCCACCAGCAGGTCGGCGGGGGCCTCGCCCGGCCCGACAGGCTCGCCGTCCCACGTGCTCGCCGCGGGCTCGGAGGCCCCGGGCGGCCAACCGGCCGGGAACGGGCGGCCGGCGAGGGCGTCGAGGAACGCCTGGACCGAGGGTTCGAGGGCCGGGCGCCGGTCGGGCGAGGGGGTGGTGTCGGACACGCTTGTCTCCTGGCGTAGCGGCCGGTCGGCCGGATTCCACGGTGGTCGTCCTCGTTCCGGCGGCCCGACCCGGTTGACCCCCCGTGCCCCACGGCCCCTGCCCGGCGGGCCTTCGCCCCGCGGCCCCGCGCCGCCGGCCCCGGGGCCGGTCGGGTGGGGAGCGTACGCCCCGGCGCCGCGCCCCGGGCGGGACTCTCCGAGCCCGCGCGGGCACCCCGCCCAAACTAGGCGTGCAGAGAGCCGTCACCGTCCCGAGCGGGAACCACGGTTTGCCCCACAGTGCACACCGCGGGGCGCTCTGCGGCCGCGTCGGGCCGGCTCGGGCCCGGGGCCGGGGCCCGTCGGGCCGGCTCGGGCCGGGGGTCAGGCCCGGCGGCGGGCCGCGTCAGGCCCGGTCGGTGGCGCGGAGCGCGCGCCACTCACGCGGGGAGACCCCGTACGCGGCGCGGAAGGCCCGGCTGAAGTGCGCCGGGTTGACGAACCCCCAGCGCTGCGCGACCGCCGACACCGTCGGCACGGCGCGCCCGCGCCGGGACAGCTCCCGGGCGCACTCCTCCAGCCGGCGCTGCTGGACCAGCCTCCCCACCGTGACGCCCTCCCCCTCGAAGATCCGGTGCAGGTAGCGCACCGAGATCCGGTGCGCCCGGGCGATGCCCTCGGGCGAGAGCGCCGGATCGCCGAGGTTCCGGTCGATGTGCTCGCGGACCCTGCGGACGAGGTGGGCGTTGGCGCTGGGCTGCTCGGTGGCGGCGGGCCGGGTGAGCTGGGCGACCAGGGTGATGAACAGGTCCGCGACGCTGCCGGCCAGCCGGTCGCCGACGGACGCGGGGTAGGCGTGCGCGGAGTCGGCGAGGGTGCCGAGGAACGGCAGCAGGACGGCGCCGAAACCCTCGTCGGCGGTGAGCGCGCTGCCGGCCACCTGCCGGGCCTCCCGCTCCGAGACCCCGAGCAGCCGGCGCGGCACCTGGAACACGTGGGCGCGGAAGCGCTCCGGGTAGTCGATGGAGTAGGGCCGCGCGGTGTCGTAGACCACCAGGCCGCCTTGCCCGACCTCGGCCCGGCGTCCGTCCTGCACCAGCACGGCGCGGCCGGACTCCTGCACGCCCACGCCCAGCTCCGCCTCCGCCCCCGCCTCGGCGGAGCGGGCGACCAGACCGGCCGTGCGGGAGAGCCGGGCGGCGTCCGCCTCGATCGTGGACACCTGCACGTAGCCCAGCCGGTGCGACGACAGCCGGCCGTCGAACGGCCGGTCGGCGTGCGGCACCACCTCCACCGGTGCCAGCGTCCGTGAGACGGCCTCGCCCCAGAACGCCGCCTTCTCGCCGTCCGGGACGGAAGCCGTCGTCCACAGCACACCCACCTGACCTGCCCCTTTCCGGCCGAAGCCCTACTCGGCAAGCCTCCGCCGGGGGCGGCGCAGTCCTCTAAGTCATTTGACTGCCGCTCTGCGCCCGACCTGGGAATGTGCACGCGGAGTCAAGCCCGGAGGCGCGGACAGCACCGTCGGAGGGGTGGGCGAAGCGCGCGTCCCGCGCCGCACTCAGCCTTCGCCGAGGGCGCGGGCGAGCGCGGCCCGCGAGGCGATGCCGAGCTTGGGGAAGATCTTGTAGAGGTGCGCCGCGACGGTGCGGTGGGACAGGCCCAGCCGCAGGCCGATCTCCTTGTTGCTCAGGCCCGTCCCGGCGAGCCGGGCGATCCGCAGCTCCTGGCCGGTCAGCGCGGCGGCCGCCTGCGCCGACACCGCCGAACCGGCCACCACCGCGCCGGTCGCCGCCGCTGCCGCCGGCTCGTCGCCCACCGGGCCACCGGCCGCCCGCAGTTCCTCCTCGCAACGCTCCGCCCAGGGGCCGGCCCCGAGCCGGCGGAAGGTGTGGTGGGCGGCGCGCAGCACCTCGCGGGCCTCCGCCCGGTGGCGGCGGCGCAGCCAGGAGCCGTGCGCCAGCCGCAGCCGGGCCAGCTCGAACACCCACTGCTCGGCCCCCGGCACCGCGTACGCCGCCCGGTACGCGGCCTCGGCCTCGTCGTCGTCCGCGGCCACCGCGGCGGCCGCGGCGAGCAGGAAGGCGTGGTGCCCCGAGATCTCGCCGGCCCGCGCGGCCCGCCCGGCCGCGACGTGTGCCCGGGCCTCGTGCCTCCGGCCGGTGTGCACCGCTGCCTCCACCAGGTCGAAGAAGAGCGGGTGGAACCAGGGCAGGCCCCGGGGCAGAAGTCCGGGCGGGGTGAGGTCGGCGAAGTGCGCGTACGCCTGCTCGTAGCGGCCGTGGGCGAGGGCGGCGAGGCCCCGCAGGTGGGTCAGCCGGTCCAGGACGAAGCGCATCCGGGCGCGGGCCGCCGCCGGCCGGACGAGCCGCTCGATCTCGCGCAGCCCCTCCTCGTCGCCCCGGCCGGCCAGGAAGTGGGCGTAGTAGTGGCGGAACATCAGCGCGTTGCAGTGGTAGCCGAGCTCGTCCGCCACCTCGGCCTCCCGCAGGCAGACCGGGGCCAGCTCCCAGCGGCCGCGCAGGAAGTCCTGGTAGGCCTTGGCCTTCGCCACCGAGCCCTGGGTGGCGTAGCCGTGCAGTCCGGTGAAGCGCCGCCACAGCTCGCAGTCGGCGGTGTCGGCCGCGGTCGCCGTCCAGAGCAGCAGCCAGGCGGTGCCCGCCTCCTGCTCCTCGCTGAGCCCGTCGGCCATCGCCCGCAGCTCCTCGGCCGCGCCGTGCGCGGTGCGGGCCGGGTCGGACCAGGCCCGGTGGCAGAGCCGGCCGGGCGCCGAGACGTTCTCCCGGTGCCGCTCCAACGCCTGCCAGGCCCGGGGGTCGCCGGTGTACGTGGCGGCGAGCAGCAGCTTGAAGTAGACCTGGTCGACCAGGCCGCCGAAGGTCTCGGCGCCGGGTGCGGTCAGTGCGTCGAGGGCTGCGGGCAGCAGGGCGGAGGAGGACTCGAAGTCGACCCGGTGGCTCTGGTCCACGTACACCACCGCGTACGCGAACAGTGGGGCGATGTCCGGCGGCACCGGGGCCCGCTGCACCTCCTCGACCAGGGCGGCGGTGTGCCGCAGCCGCCCGCCGCGGGCCGCCATGACAGCGGCCCAGGTCAGCCGGCGGGCCCGGGCGGCCGGGTCGGCGCTGAGCGCGGCGGCGCGCTCCAGCAGCAGCGCGCCCTCCGCCTCGCCGCCGCGCCGGGCGAGCCGGCCGCCGGCCTCCTGGAGCCGGGCCGCCAGCCCCTCGTCCGGGAGCAGCGCGGCGGACGCCTCGTGGACGAGGCCGCGCGGGTCGTCCGGGGCCAGCCGGCCGGCCAGTGTGCGGTGGGCGGCGCGGCGCGCGGACTCCGGCGCCGTGGAGATCACGGCGGCGCGGACCAGCGGGTGGCGGAAGACCAGCCGCCCGGCCGGGTCGAGCCCGGCGAGGCCCTCGGCCTCGATCCGGGCCAGGCCCTCCTCTGCCCCCGCCCCGGCGACCTCGCGCAGCCAGACGCCGCTGTCGGCGTCCGTGCCGGCGGCGAGGGCGGCCAGCAGCAGGACCCGGCCGGCCTCGGGCGTCAGCGCGCCCAGCCGTTCGGCGAACATCCGCTCCAGCCGCCGGCCGAGCGGCAGCCGGTCGGGCAGCGGCGCGAGCCCGCGCTGTTCCTCGCCGCGCAGCTGGCGCGGCAGCTCGACCAGGGCCAGCGGGTTGCCGGCCGCCTCGTCCAGCACCCGGTCCGCGGCGGTGGCGGCCAGCTCCGGGCAGCTCCGCAGCAGCAGGGCGGCGGCGTCCGGCCGGGACAGCTCCCCGACCTCGACCGGCTCGACGGGCCAGGCCTCGGCCGCGGCCCCGTCCGGGCGGCCGGCGCCGGCGATCACCAACGGCAGCTCCGCGCAGCGCCGTTGGAGGAAAGCGAACACGGCGGCGCTGGAGGAGTCGATCCAGTGCAGGTCGTCGAGGACGAGCAGCAGCGGGCCGTCCTGCGCCGCCTCGGCGAGCAGCGCGAGGGCGGCGGCTCCGACGGCGAAGCCGCTCGGCGGGGTGCCGGCGCGGACGCCGAGGGCGCACTCCAGGGCGTCCCGCTGGTGCTCGGTCAGTGCGCGGGAGGCCTGCAGCAGGGGCCAGGCCGCCTGGTGGAGCGCACCGAAGGCGAACTCCCGCTCGGCCTCGGCGCCGACCGCCCGCAGCACGGTGAACCCGCGCTGGCCGGCCCGCCGCGCGGCCCAGTCGAGCAGCGCGCTCTTGCCGATGCCCGCCTCGCCCCGTAGCAGCACGGCCGAGCCGCCGGCACCGCCCGCGGCCCGTTCCAGGGCGGCCGCCAGCGCCGCGGTCTCGCGCCGGCGCCCGACCAGTCCGGTGTCGGCTTCGGCGTTCCGTCCCGTGTCCGGTCCGGCGTCCGGTTCCGCGTCCTGCGTGTGTCGCCCCATCCTCGTCCCCCGGGTCGGCCGGCCTCCCGGAGGCGGTCCGCACGTGCCTCCGGACGCTGCCCCGGTGCCCTTCGGCCCCCGGTCGTTCAGCGGGTTGCGCCCGTCACCGGGCAGTGTGAACCCTACCTTCCGCCGCAGGCCCACCGTGCCGCGCCGAGAAGCGCACCCGCCCGGCCGACCCGACCGGCCCGCCCGCGCGCCCCCGCAGGTCAGCAGGGGCGTGCGGGCGGCGCGCGCCCAGGGGGCTGCCGGGCGGACACTTCCGCACATCCGCCGCTGCGTCCGGACGGTCAGCTGCGGGTGAAGGTTCCGAGGCCCTCGTGGTTCAGCTGCTCGACCACGACGGCCGAGGCCCGACCGTCGGCGCCCACGGTGAAGGTCACTCCGGAGAGGCCGACGGCGTTCTCCCCCTTGGTCCGGAAGCTGAAGACGTCGCCGTCGTAGTGCTGGAGCGGGAACTCCAGGCCGTCCGGCCCCAAGCTCATCACCAGCCCGCCGTCCCGGGCGCTCACGGTCAGCGGCCCGTAGTGGCCGTTGCTGTACGTCCCGACGTACGCGGCGTCCGGTTCGGCCGGGGCGGCGCCGGCCGGCGGCTTGCCGTAGTCGGTCGACGAGACGCCCTCCAGTGCAGCGGCGGGGACGACCTTGCCGAAGAAGCCCAGCCAGTCGACCGTCTCCCGGCCGTTCTGGGCGAGGTCCAGGAACTCCTGGGCCACCGCCTCCGCGACGCCGATCGGCTGGCCGTTCGTCAGCACGACGATCCCGGCCTGCTCGGACGGCAGCAGCGTCACCACGGTCGCCGCGCCCAGTTCGAAGGCGCCGGAGTGGTTCAGCCGCAGCCGCCCCTGGGGGTCGTAGCTGACGTTCCAGCCGAGGCCGTAGAAGCCGGCGTTGCCCGCCGGCGCCGTCGGCGGGTTGGAGACGGTCTGCGGCACCCGGGTCTCCTTCAGGGCCGCCGGGTCCACGATCTGCCGGCCCTCGAACGCGCCGTCGGCCAGCTGCAGCCGCATCCACCGGGCGAGGTCCTGCACGGTGGAGCTCACCCCGCCGGCCGGGGCCTGTGGGTCCGGGTTCTCGGTGGCGCTGACCTGCCACCCGCCGTCGGTCCGGACGTGCGGCACCGCCTTGTTCGCCGCGCCGTCGTAGGCCGAGCGCAGCGAACTCGTGGAGCTCATCCCCAGCGGCTTGTAGAGGACGTCCGCCGCCAGGTCCTCCCAGGCCACCCCCTTGGCCTTGGCCACGGCCACGGCCGCCTCGGTCAGGCCGTAGTTGGTGTAGGCGTAGCTCGCCCGGAACGGCGCGAGCGGCTGGTCCCGCAGGTGCTGCAGGATGTAGTCGCGCGGGTGGCCGAGGTCCTCCAGCAGGTCACCGGCGTGGTCCGGCAGGCCGCTGCGGTGCGAGAAGAGGTCGGCGATCGTCACGTGGCTGCTCACCCAGGGGTCGGACAGCGCGAAGCCCGGGTCGTGGGTGGAGACCGGGTCGTCCCACGTCACCGCCTTCTGACCGACCACCCCGGCGACCACCGTCGAGGCGATCGGCTTGGACACCGAGGCGAGCTGGAAGACGGTGTCCGGGCCCACGGGCTCCTGCTTGCCGAGCTCGCGGACGCCGAACCCGTTCGCGTGGACCACCTTGTCCCGGTACACGACGGCGAGGGCCAGCCCCGGGAGGCCCGTCCTCGCCATGGCGTCCTGCACGTAGCCGTCGATCCGGCTCACCGCGGCGGACACCTTCTCGTCCGTCAACTGGGGCGCCGGCTGCGGCGGCGGTGCGGTCGCCACCGTACCGGCCGGGGTGGACGCCGGGCTCCTGGTGGACGCGGGGCTGGGCGCGGCCGCGGCACCGCCGGCGGCCGCCGAGGTGCATCCGGCGAGCAGCGGGCCGCTCAACAGCAGACCGGCCAGCAACGGCGCCGCGACGCGCAGCCCCGGCCGGGCCGCACTCCGTCTCGGCCCGGTAGCAGTCCGCCGGGCTGCGCCGTGACGATGCATCAAGGTGTCCGTCCTCCCTCGTCCGGGCGCGGCCGCGATCCGACACGCCGCCGTCCGCCTCACGGCGCGAGTATTCGACAGCCGGGTACGGCCCCGGCGGCCACCGCGCGCCGCCGCCGCGCAATCCCACCCACCTGCCGTAACCGGGGGGCGGAGGCCCGGACCGGGGTCCCGCCCCACGGCTCTGCCGGCCGGCAAGAGGTCGACAGGAATATGCAGACCGGTCTACTGTTTCCGGCATGGGAGTCAAAGGCGAGGAGACCCGCGCCCGGCTGGTGGCCGGGACGCGCAATCTGATCGAGGCACAGGGCTACTTCGGCACCGGCCTCAACCAGATCGTCACCGAGAGCGGCGCACCCCGCGGCTCGCTCTACTTCCACTTCCCCGAGGGCAAGGACCAGCTGGTCGCCGCCGCGCTCGTCCAGGCGGGCCAGGAGATCGAGGAACTGCTCAAGTCCCTGGCCCGCGAGGGCACGGACGCCGCCGCGATCATCGGACGGCTCACCGAGCTCTTCACCGCCCGCCTGGAGGCGTCCGACTACACCAAGGGCTGCCCGATCGCGACCGTCGGCCTGGAGGTGGCCGGCAGCAACGAGGCGCTGCGCCGCACCTGCGCCGAGGTCTACGGCAGCTGGCAGCAGGTGATCACCGAGCGCCTGGCCGCCCAGGGCCTAGGCCCCACCGAGGCCGAGATCACCTCCGGACAGGCTCTCGCCCTGCTGGAGGGGGCGGTCCTGCTGGCGCGTGTCCGACGCAGCCGCCGACCCCTGGACGACGCCCGGGCCGCCGTCGGCCACCTGCTCAAGGCCAAGGCGCCGGCGCCGTGACGCACGACGCCACGGCGCGGTGCATCGCCGGGCGCATCGCCGCTCGCACCTGACGAGCCGGCCGACGGGTCCGACCGCGAGCGACCTCGGCACGATGCCGATCGGTCTCCGGATGTCGCCCTCACCCAGTCCACCCATATCCCAAAAATATGCAGACCGGTCTACAGAAAAGGATCTCGCCGTACCATGACCACCGCCACTGCCCCTGCCTCTCCGCCTCCCCCGCCCCGCACCCTCGTCCTCGGCGCCACCGGCTTCATCGGCCGCTGGCTGGTGCTCGAACTCCTCGGCCGGGGCGAGCCCGTGGCCGCCGCCGTCCGCGGTGGGCGTGGCACGCCCAAGGACCGCGAGCTGCGCGGCTGGCTCCGCGCGCACGGGGCTGATGACGCGCCGCTGACCACCGTCGCCGCCGACCTCACCCGCCCCGGCCTGGGCCTCTCGCCCGCGGACGAGGCCCGGCTCGCCGACGTCCGCGACGTCCACAACCCGGCCGCCCGCTTCGAGTTCGGCCTCCCCCGCGCCGAGGCGCACGCCGCCAACGTCGACGGCGCTCTCCGCGTCCTCCACTGGGCGGCGACGCGGTCGGGGCTCCGCCGGCTGGTCCACCTCTCCGGCTACCGGGTCGGCCGGGACCTCGCACCACGCCACCCCCTCCCGGACGCCGAGACCGATGCGCTCTACGCCCGCCTCGGCGCGTACGAGGCGTCGAAGCAGCTGGGTGACGCCGCCGTCCGCGTCGAGGCCGCCCGGCTCGGCGTGCCGCTCACCACGGTGAACCCGAGCAGCGTGGTCGGCCACTCCGTGACCGGCGAAGCCGGGCAGTACCTCGGACCGGCCGAGCTGGTCCGCCAACTCTGGTACGGCCGACTGCCGTTGCTGCCCGGTACGGCACGGACCTTCCTGCCGGTGGTCGCGGTCGACCACCTCGCCCGCTTCCTCGCCGCCGTCCCCGGGCACGACCACGGCCCGGCCCACGCCCACACCGTGCTCGACCCGTCCACCCCGCCGCTGGCCGAACTGGTCGCCGTGGTCGCCGAGCACCTCGGGGTGCCGGCGCCCCGCCGGCTGGTTCCGGTCGGCCTGGTCCGCCGGCTGCCGCGCGCCCTCACCGGCGCCGACCCCGAGACCCTCACCTTCCTCTCCGAGGACACCTACGACACGGCGTCCGCCGACCGCCTCGCCGACGCCGCCGGACTCCACCACCCGCCCGTCATACCGCTGTTGCAGCGCTGGGCCACCCGGCTGGTGGCCGAGGGCTTCGGAACGGGCGGCGGCTCCACTCCTGGCGTCGACTCCGCAGCACCCCTCGCCGCTGTACCCCTCGCCGCGACCGGCTTCGCCACCGTCGCCGGGAGCCGCAGCTTCCTCCTCGGGGACCGCGAGGCCCCGCACCACGTCCTCCTCCACGGGGCCGGCACCGATGCGGGCGCCTGGCGAACGGTCGCCGCGCGGCTCGCCGGACCGGCCCTGGCCCCCGACCTGCCGGGGCTCGGCCGGTCGTCCCGGGCCACTGCCCCGGACCACCACTGGTTGGCCGAGCTCCTCGCGCCGACGGGAACGCGCCCCGTCCTGGTGGCGCACTCGACGGCCGCCGCCACGGCGCTGCGCTACGCGGCCGAGCATCCGGACCGCGTGTCCGGCCTCGTCCTGATCGCACCGCCGCACCTCGGGCCGGACTCCACCGCGGTCGCCGAGCTCCCCTCGCACCGCCCCGGTGCGGCCCGTCGCGCCCGAGCCGCACTACGGAGGGCCCGCCGGTCGTCCGAACGAGCCCGCGTGGCCGCCCTGCTGGCGGCCTGCTCGACGCCGGTCCGCCTGGTCCCGGCCCCTTCGCTCCCCCAGGCCGCCTACCCCGGCGAACTCGCCCTCGCGATCGAGGACTTCACCCGCTCGCTGCCTCCCCGGCAGCGCCCCGCCCAGGCCCTTGACCAGCGAAATTCGTCTCCGTGATCACCACTCCTCCGCTAATCTCCCCGGATGACTCGGACCCAGCGCTATCGATGGCGTACCCGCATGCGCAGTCACCTGCCGTCGTTCCTGGTCGAACGGGGACCGGCCCGGAAGGGCCGCCGGGACTGCGGGGCGCACGAGTGGTACAACCACAACGGCGTGGTCGCGCGTTGCTACCACTGCGAGGTGGGTGAGCGGCCCTGGACCGCCCCTCCCGGCGCGTGAGCCCGGAAGGCGGACGGCTTGAACGAGCCGGGCCGCCCCTCGCCCGGGGCGAGGGGCGGGCCGACCGCATGCTCGGCTGCCGCCCTTGCACCGGCCGCAGGCCGGCGCAAGGAACGTGGCTGTCCTCACCAAGGTCGTCCCGCTGACGCCTTCTCGACGCGGCAACCCCGACGAAAGCCGTTTGACCTGGCAGAACACACGGGCAGCTCCGCCGGTGGGGAGCAAGGATCGGTTGCGACGCGATGGGTTAGCGTCTGCACATGCAGACAGAGACATCTCGACCGGCACCTCCTGCGCCCGAGATGGTGGCCACCGGCACCACCGTCGCCTACACGAACCGCTGGATGACCGTCCGCGAGGACAAGACCCTCCGCCACGACGGTGTCGAAGGCATCTACGGAGTGGTGGAGAAGCCCGACTTCGCGCTCGTCGTCCCGTACGTCGACGGCGGCTTCCATCTCGTCGAGCAGTACCGGTATGCGGTCAAGGGCCGCTACTGGGAGTTCCCGCAGGGCTCCTGGGAGGACAAGCCGGACGCGGACCCACTCGCCCTCGCCCGCGGTGAACTCGCCGAGGAGACCGGACTGACCGCCGGCACGATGACACCGCTGGGGCACCTGTTCGCGGCTTACGGATATTCCGACCAGGGCTTCCACGTTCTCCTTGCCACGGACCTCTCCGCCGGCGAGAGCAACCTCGAAGAGACGGAGGCAGGTCTGATCAGCCGCTGGTTCTCCGAGGCGGAGGTCTGGCAGCTCATCGCCCAGGGCCGATTCAAGGACGCCCCCTCCCTCGCAGCCCTGGCCCTCTTCCAGCGCCACCGCGCCGCGCGCGGGGAATGACCGGAGTCACGGCACCACCGGCGAGCCGGCGGATCCGGGGTTCCAGGCGGGGCGGAGTTGTGCGGCGGCATCGGGGGCTTGGCGAAGGCCTGCCCGGTAGGCCGGTTCCCAGGCCGCGCGGTCGCCGAGATCCGGGCCGAACGCGCTGATTGCTTCCGGATCGGGCTCGATGGTCACCACTGTGTGCGCTGCGGCGACCGCCAGTTCGCGGTCGAGCAACTCACGGGGGAACAGGTGCGCCTGGGGGTCGATCACGACGAGCGTGCGGGCTCCGGCCGCGAGTCCGGCGTTGGTCGCCGACCGCAGCGAGCCGTCGATGTACCGCCGGCCGTTGACGGTGATCGGCGGGTAGATCCCCGGGAAGGCCGTGCTCGCCGCCACGGCGGAGGGCAGCGGTGCGCCACTCCCGCGGTCGAAGACCTCCTGCTCGCCGGTCTCGGCGTCCGTCGCGGTGATGAGCAGCTTCCGTGCCGGCCATCGGTCCGCGCCGGCCAGCCCGTGCATCCGGGCGATGTGCGCCCGCTCGGGGCCGGTCTCGGCGGCGAGCGCGATCCGGCCCACTCGGCGCCGGGCCTCGGCCGGGTTCGAGGCGGCGTTGCCGAGCACGGCGAACGCCTCGCCCAGCCGGCGCCCGTCCACCTGCGGCGGGGTGCCGCCGGAGCCGGCGGGGCGC
This sequence comes from Kitasatospora sp. NPDC090091, assembly GCF_044747365.1. NCBI lineage: Bacteria > Bacillati > Actinomycetota > Actinomycetes > Kitasatosporales > Streptomycetaceae > Kitasatospora > Kitasatospora sp. NPDC090091. The sequence goes on along the minus strand of NZ_JBIVDY010000016.1, from coordinate 201,279 downwards.
ACCGGAGTGGCGAGCCGGCCGGGGTCCTGACCAGTGGCCAGCACTGTGCCGATGATCGCGCCGGTCGACGTGCCGACGATCAGATCCGCCTCCCCGAGATCCACCCCGCCGCGGCGCAGCCCGCAGGCCAGTCCGGCCATCCAGGCCGCACCAACGGGGCCTCCGGCACCCAGCGCGAGTGCCCGGTCGAATGAGTGCACGACTGTCTCCCTCCCATTATTGAAACAGTCGTACCATATACTGACGCAGGCTCAGATCAGCAGTACCGAGAGGATGATCCACCGTGGGACGACCCCCGGATCCGGCCCGACGGGAGGCCACGCTGGCGCGGGCGACCGACTACGTCCTGGCGCACGGCCTGGCCGGGTTGAGCCTGCGGCCGCTGGCCGCAGCGCTCGACACCAGTCCTCGGATGCTGCTCTACGACTTCGGCAGCAAGCAGGAGTTGGTCGCTGCCGTCCTTGCCGAGGCCCGCCGCCGTGGCGCGACCCGACTGGCCGCGAACCTCCCTGCGGAGGCAGGCTCTCCGGAGGAACGACTGCGCGGCATCTGGGCCTGGATGAGCGCACCGGAGCGCGCCCCGTTCGTCCGGCTGTTCTTCGAAGTGCACGCCGACGGCCTCGTCCACCCCGAGAACTACCCGGACCGGGCCGAGGCGATCACGGACTGGTTCAACACCCTCGGCGCCACGTTCCGCGACATCACCACCGGCCCGGACGACACCGCCACGCCCACGCTGGTCATGGCCGTCATCCGGGGCCTCCTGTTCGATCTCACCAACACCGGGGACCGTCACCGCACCGACCGCGCCCTGGACCGCTTCTGCGAACTCCTCCGGCCTTGAACGGGCCTGCACCGGCCCACCCGGCACGCGCCGGCACTCGCCCCGACCGGCGTCACCGGAAAATGGGCGGAGCGGCGGGGTCCGCCTTGCTATGGTGCGCGGATGTCAGCGATCAAGAAGGTCCAGGTCACCTTTGACTGCGCGGAACCGGAGCGCCTTGCCCGGTTCTGGTGCGAGGTGTTGGGGTACGTCGTACCGCCGCCGCCCAAGGGCTTTGCGACGTGGGACGAGTACAGGGACTCGCAGTCCCCCGAGGAGCGGGATTCCTGGTTCGCCTGTATCGACCCCTCAGGTGCGGGCCCGCGGCTGTACTTCCAGCGTGTCCCCGAAGGGAAGGCCGCCAAAAACCGCGTGCACCTCGACGTGCGGGTCGCCACCGGGCTCGTGGGCGAGGAGCGCCTCGCCGCACTGGAGGCCGAATGTGCACGGCTGGTCCCGCTCGGCGCGGTTCACGTGCAGACGCTCTACGACGGCAACGACGCCTGCATCCCGATGCAGGACCCCGAGGGCAACGAGTTCTGCCTCGACTAGGGTCTGTTCATAAGTGGATCAAGGTCTGCCGTGATCCACTCGTGGGGCGTGGAGATCTGACGAGCGAGCAATGGGCCAGGCCGGAGCCGTTGTTGCCGACGGGAAAAGCCGGGGCTGTCGACCTCTCGCGCGACCTCTGCGGGAGCGATCAAGCTGACCCGCGTCAGAACGGCACTCCACTCGGCCCAGTCGTAGTCCCAGCCGCGGCGGTCGGCGTGTGCGCGCTTGATCACCATGGTGAACTTGGCGTAGTGGCTGAGGAGTTCTTGGTAGGCAACCAGCTGCTGATCCCGTGACCACTGATGGTCCTGGCCCCGCCTGGTGACGACCCCACCCACCAGCACTCCGACCGTCGCCGAGGCCGCTCCGGCAACGGTCGTGATCAGCGCTTCCAGCAAAGCCACCCCAGCCCCCGTGCCCGGCAACTGCCGCTCGATCCGCGATCGGAACATAGCACTGGTGCCTGTTGGCGCGTCAGAGCATGCGATGGCCTCGCAGCGGACGATGACATCGGTGGCCGGCCGACGCTTCTGAAACACGCCCCGATCCACGCCGAGGCGAAACGTCGAGGCTAGCGCACGGCTCCGGCCGCTCGTACGTCGGCGAGCGCTTGCCGCGCCAGCGAGCCGAAGCCCTCGCCGTTGTGGGTGTCGATCCACTGATCGAAGGCGATCTCCCAGGCGAGCATGCCCAGTTCCGTGGCCACGCGTGCGGTCAGGCTCGGGACTCCGCGGCGGGTGAGGGCCTCGGTCATCGAGGCGGCGAGGTCGATCCTCTTCAGGGCCTCGCGCTCCCGTAGTTCCGTGTTGGCGTTCAGCACGGCCTGGCGCCGGCCACTGAACTCGCGGCGGTCGTCGGTGAAGAACGTCCGGCCGAGCGCATCGAGAGCGTCGGCCACCGCGTCGAGCGGGCCGGCCGCCGACGGCGCCGAGGCGATCCCTTCGACGAGCAGGTCGGTCACCGTGCCCCTGTCGAAGAGCACCTCGCGTTTGTCCGGGAAGTAGCGGAAGAACGTGCTCTTGGTGAGTCCCGCGCGCTCCGCGATCTCGATCACGGTCGTGTTGTCGTAGCCGCGCTCCTCGAAGAGGTCGAGAGCGGCGGCGGCGAGTCGTCCCGGTGCGTCGGGTTGCCAGCGAGCCATGGGAGCAGTGTACGGGACTTGGTCCCATCGCTGGTGTAGGGTCGATGAGACCAAGTCCCATCACTGGCCGAGAGAGGTCCCCGATGAGTAGAGCTGTCCGTTACCGGCGATTCGGCGGTCCCGAAGTGCTCGAAGTGCAGGAGATACCCGAGCCGCACGCCGCTCCGGACGAGGTTCGCGTCCGGGTCACGGCCGCCGGGCTGAATCCGATGGACTGGCAGATCACCACGCAGCCCGACATGGCAGCGCGGTTCGGCATCACCTTGCCTGCCGGGTTCGGCAGCGACTTCGCCGGTGTGGTGGACGAAGTGGGCGCCGACGCCACCGGATTCGCGATCGGCGACCGGGTGCACGGGGCTGCGATCGGCCGGTCCGTCGCTGATTTCGTGCTGGTCAGGACGCCTGCGGCAACGCTGTGGCCCACCCCGGAGGGCGTCGGTGACGAGGTGGCGGCCACGCTTCCGGTGTCCGGCCTGACGGCCGCCGCCGCGATCGCCGCGATCGGGCTCCGCACCGGGGACACCGTCCTGATCGGTGGGGCGGCGGGTGGCGTGGGCGTCTTCGCCGTGCAGCTCGCGAAGCTTGCGGGCGCCCGGGTGCTCGGCACCGCCTCCGAGGGCACGTTCGGATTCCTGCGCGGGCTCGGCGCCGAACCCGTGGCGTACGGCCCCGGCCTGGCGGACCGGGTGCGGGCCCTGGCGCCCGAGGGGATCACCGCCGCAGCCGACCTGTTCGGAAGGGAGGCGGCCGAGACCGCGCTGGAGCTCGGCCTGGCGCCCGAGCGGATCTGCGTCGTGGCAGACGGTTCCGCCCCGCCGCCCGGCGTGCGCAAGGTGGGCGCCCTCGATGCGGATCCGGGCGCCCTGGGACGGATTGCCGACGCGATCCGTTCCGGCGGGATCACGGTGCCGATCGCGGCGACCTTCCCGGTCGAGCGGATTCGCGAAGCCGTCACGACACAGGCCGAGAGGCATGTCCACGGCAAGATCGTGATCGCACTGTGAACTTTCCAGCCGTGAGGTGGAGAGGACGGGGTACGGCGTCGACCACCCAAAGAGCCTCGACGCCCGCCACAACCACACCTACTACCTGGGGGAGGCCGGCGATCCGGCGGAGGCGGCCCGACTGCGCGGGGTGATGGTCGAGGACTGCACGCCGGCGTCAGGGCCTGTCGGCGGCCCGGCTCGGTGGGGCGGGTGACTCGAACCCGAGCAGGTGCCAGCTGACGCCCGGCCGGTCGTGCAGGTCCGTCCGCTCGATCACGTGCAACAGGTCGAGCCCGCGGGCCCGGGCGAGCTCGACGGTCTCCTCCGGCGTGATCTCGAACATCCGCCGGCCGGGCGGCACCGGGCCGTGCCGCAGCGAGAGGAGGACGCGCCCGCCGGGAGCGACCAGCCGGGCGAGCGTGTCCATCGCCGACGGCCGCTCGTGGTCGGCCAGATGCATCCAGACGGCGCAGAGCAGGATCAGGTCGAAGCGCTCGCCCGCCGCATGGAGCCCCGGTGCCTCGGGCAGCGCGTCGTCGACCCAGCGGATGCCGCTGTCCCCGTGGATCCGCTGGCCGGCGCGGCGCAGCTCGGCGGTCGGCTCGGCCGCGACGACCCGGTGGCCGCGGGCGGCGAGGGCGGCGGCGTCGCGGCCGGTACCGGCGCCGAAGTCGAGTACGGCGGAGGGCTGTTCGGGGAAGAGGTGCAGGACTTCGCGGTGCACCTCCTCGAACGTCACGCCCTCGTACTGCCGCAGCAGCTCCTCCGCCTGCTCGCCGTAACCCGCATTGCTCGCCAGCCCGTTCAGCACAGCTCCCCCTCCGACGCTCGGCCGCGGGCCCGGACGGCCCGTCCACCCGGCCCGTTCCGCCCGGTCGGTCGACGCCCGGTCAGAACCCGGACGGCGACGTCGGCCGTGGCGGAACGGTCGGCCCGCACGCTCAGGACGATCTTGCCCTGGTTTCCGCACCGTTCCAACTGCCGGTGCGCGTCGCATTCCAGGGCTGATGGGAATGACTCCCCCGAGGGCGGCGGCGCCCCGAACGGACAGTCGGCGTCAACAGGCTCCCCCTCGACTGCTCGCGCGGCGTCCGGGACGGCGACCCGGGCGCCGCGGAGCGGCCGGCCCGACCCCCGGGGCTCCCCGGCCCCCGGACGAATCAGGCCTCGCCGGGGTGCCAGGCGGGCCACTCCCAGGGGCGGTCGGCCCACTGGACGCGGACGGGGTCGCGCGGGTCGAGGTCCGGGAACAGCTGGTGGATGCGGGGCTCGAACTCCTCGGGGGCCAGCGGCTCCCAGCCGTGGCCCTCGAAGCGGACCAGGCGGTAGCGGCTGTCGGTGCGGAACTCGGCGACCTCGACCAGGGGCTTGTTGGTTTCCATGCCCCCAGCATGTGGCGGACCCCTGACGTCCGCACGCGGGGTACGGCAGGCAGCGTACGGGCGGCGCGGGCGGGTGGCGAACCGAGCGGCGGGCCGCTGGGCGCGGCGGTGGGCCGGCCGGAGGGCCGGTGCGGGACGACTCTCAGGAGTGAACCCCCTTCCGAGTCATGTCCCCGCGACTGCGCGCTCGTTGAGCACGGGGATCGGCTCGCCGGTGGTCGGCGGCATTCGGCAGGAGGACGTGAGCGATGGGCGGGCAACCGGAGGGCGGGCAGTGGAAGTGGCCCGAGCATGCGTGGCAGCCGCCGCCGGTACCGCCGCCCCCGCCACCCGGAGCGACGGCCGGCCGCTCCGCACCGGCGTCCACGCCCGTGCCCTTCCCCCGGACGGGCGCAGCGGGCCCGTCCGGCTCGGCTCGCGCGGGCGGGTCCGGCAACACGGCGGCCTCCGGCGCGACGGCCGGCACCGCAGCGTCCGCTGTCAGGGCGCCGCGGCGGCTGCGGTGGGCGGTCACGGCGGGCGGGACGGTCGCCGCGCTGGCGGCCGTCCTGGTGATGTGCGGGCCCGGTTCGGGTGACGAGAACTCCGGCGTGGTGGCGTTTCCGGGGGAATCGCCCTCCTCCGTGCCGTCGTCCTCCCCCGCCGCGCCCGAGAACGGCGCCCCCGAGGCGGTGTCGGTGGGGGGCGGGTCGCCGCAGACCGCTTCACCCACCGCTGCGGCGGCCTTGCCGGAGGCCGCCGCCGCACCCCGGCCGGCCCCCTCGCCCGAGGAGGCACAAGCCCAGGCCGGTCCCGGTCGGGAGGACGAGCCGTCCGGGTCCAGCCACGCCGCGGCGCCCGGGTCCAAGCCCGGCCGTACGGCCCGGCCCGGGCCGGCGCGACCTGCGGGCGGCGGCACGGCAGGGCCGGGCGCGGCTCCGGCGGCCCCCGCCCCGGCTCCGAACAAGGCCCCGAGCCCGCCGGCCGCCGGCCCTACCGTGCCCGGCATCGGCTCGCTCTGCGAGCAGGCCGAACGCCTGGGCCGGTGGGCGGCCGGCTCGGACCAGGCCCGCCTCTGCCACAGCCTCTACGGCTGACGGGACGGCCGGCCGGGGACCAGCACCGGGCCCCGGCCACCCGCCGCCGACGAACCGCGCGAGCAGTGCGAACCACGCGAACCGCCCCCCGACCACCTCACCCCGTGCCCAGCAGCCCCCGGTCCAGCCGGGGCGCCAGCACCCGGGCCAGCGTGTCGGTGATGTGCCCGGTGTCCCGGTAGAGCACGACGCCCTCCAGCACCGCCGGGCAGTCCGGACCGGTGCCCGGGCAGAGCAGCGGGCCGAGGTCGAGCACCCGCACGCGGTAGCGCTCGGCGAGCCCGCCCTCGATCAGCGGGTCGCGCTCGAAGGCGGACTCCCGGGGGAAGAAGCAGGCGTCCAACCGGCCGTCGGACGCGGCCAGGCAGGTCGGGATGTCCTTGCCGGGCATCGGCGTGTCGCCCAGGTACGCGAGCGGCGCGCCGACCGCGGAAAGGCGGTCCAGGGTGCGGGCCCAGCCGTCCGCGCGCTCCTCCTGGCTCCCGTACCGGTTGAGGCCGGCCATCAGGACCAGCTTCGGACGGGGCCCGGTGGCCAGCCGGGTGAGGGTGTTCTCGCGCCAGCGGTCGCACTCCTCGAAGGTGCGCCCGAGGACGTTGTTCCGCACGGTCAGCGTGGCCAGCGGGCAGCCCGGCTTCACCAGCACCTCCAGGGCCCAGTGCCGCTGCTCGGCGAGCGTCAGCGCGGCGGAGATCCACTGCCCGGCGTGCGAGTCGCCGAGCAGCACGATCCGGTCGGGGCTGTCCTGGTCGCCGAAGAGGCAGCGCGGGCTGGTGTCGGCGCCGAGCGGGATCTCGCAGCCCTTGCCGGGCGGGAAGTCCTCCCGGACCCGGGCCAGCGACGGTGTCAGGGCGAGCACCCTGGTGCCGGGGGCGAGCAGCACGGGGCCGTCCACCGCCCCGGCCGGGACCACCACGGGGGCGTCGGAACTCCCCAGCGCCCGGACGGTCCCCCCGCCGAGGGTCAGACCCGCGATCAGCGGGATCACCAGGGCGCTGGCGCCGACCGCGAGGCCGCGGCTGGGCGCCGGGCTGCTGCCGTACCGCAGCGGCTGTTCGACCAGCCGCAGGGTGAGCCAGGCCGGCAGGGCGGCGGCGGCCGTGAGTGCGATCAGCGTGGTCCACGGCAGCGCACCGTAGCGGGCCTGGGCGATCGTCAGGACCGGCCAGTGCCAGAGGTACCAGGCGTAGGAGAGGCGACCGACGGCCCGCAGCGGGCGGGCGGCCAGCAGGCGGCCGACGTCGGCGGTGCCGGGGGCCCGGTGCGCCGGACCGGCCAGCAGGACGGCGGCCGTACCGAGGACGGGCAGCAGGGCGGCGGTGCCGGGGAACGGCGTGTTGCGGTCGTAGCGGAAGACCGCGACGACGACGGCCACCACGCCGGCCCAACCGACCACGCGCAGCGCCCGGTCGAGCAACCGCCCGGCGGGGCCTGTGCGCGCGGACCGGACTGCCGGCGCCGAGCCGAGCAGCGCCGCGCAGGCGCCCGCGGCGAACTCCCAGAGGCGGCTCGCGGTCGAGAAGTAGCCGAGCGGCGCGGAGCCGGCGGTCCAGCGGATGCAGAGCACGAGCGACCCGGCGCCGATCACGGTGGTCGCGAGCGCGATCGCCGCGGTGCGGCGACGCCCGGTGAGAAAGCGGGCGAGGCCGAGCAGCAGGACGCCCCAGAGCAGGTAGAACTGGTTCTCCACGCCGAGGGACCAGAAGTGCTGCAGCGGGCTCGGGTCGCGTTCGGCGGCGAGGTAGTCGGTCTGCTGTCCGACGAAGCGCCAGTTGGCGAACTGCCCGGCGGCCGCGATCAGATCCCGGGCCAGATCGGTGCCGCGCAGCGGGTCGAGCAGCGTGCCCCCGGCCAGGGCGGTGGCGACCAGGACGACGGCGGCGGCGGGCAGGATGCGGCGGGCGCGGCGGGCGGCGAAGTCCCGGAGGCCGATCGGTCGGGCCAGCAGCAGGCCGGTGATCAGGAATCCGGAGACGACGAAGAAGACGTCGACGCCCACGTAGCCGCCGGTGAAGCCGGGGACGGCAGCGTGGAAGGCAAGGACGGAGAGCACGGCGACGCCGCGCAAGCCCTCGATGTCGGGGCGGAACGCCGCCCGCCGACGGGTCTCCTCACCCTGGGCGACGACGGAGGCGGACGTGACGGAGGCGGACGCGGACGCGGACGTCACGGGCGCGGACGCGGCGACGGCGGCCGGCCGGTGCACCAGCCCGAGCGAGACGGCCGACAGGGCCGCCGGATCGGCTGCGTCACCCCTGCCGGGAGCGGCGGTCGCGGGGTCGGGGTGGCGAGCGCCCCGGGATGTCGGTTCGGCGGGCGTGGGTTCGGCGGGCGACGGTTCGGCGGGCGGGCGCCCGGCATTCGGAGGTACGGCGTTCGGTGGTACGGCCGTGGTCACGGCGGTGCTCCTTGCCTGACTGGCAGCGGTGGGTCGGGGCCGCCGGGCCGATGGGGCGGCCGGGCAGCGGGTCCGCGCCGGTGGGGCGACGCAAGGAAGAGCAGGAAGAGCAGGATGAGCAGCGGAACAGGGAGAGCAGGAAGCGGGGCGGAATCCGGCCGAGCGAATCCTCGGCCGCTCAGCGGAACTCAGCGAAGCATCAAGAGAAATGACTAAGCGTCAGAAGATGAGCGGATCCGCCCAGCCCGAGGCCAGCAGGCCGCAGAGCAGCAGCACGGCGGTCACGGCGACCGCCTCGGCCCGGCCGAAGCCGAGGTCCGAGCCGCGTCGGGCGGGCGGGGCGACTTCGGCGACGGCGGCACCGTTGCCGCCGCGCAGCAGGGGCCACAGGGCCCGGAGGAGCGGGACCACCGTGTAGGCGGTGAGTCCGAGGAGCGCGGCGAGCGCCCAGTAGGGCTGCCAGCCGTGCAGGGCGACGGCCCGCACGAGGCCGGCGGCGCCCGCGACGACGACCAGGCCGAGCCAGCCGACGCCGATCAGGGCGACCGTACGGGCGAGTGAACTGCCGCCGGAGACGGCGCCGGTGGGCACCCAGTCGGCGCTGCGCCGGCGCAGCGCGTGCGCGATGGCGACCACGTGGCAGAGCCCGCCGAGGAGTTGGACCCGGGTGACCTCGAACCGCCAGCGGGTGCGGGACATTGCGGGCAGCAGGACCAGCGCGACCCAGATCGGCGGCAGGAACGGCAGCACCTGCCAGGGCTCGATCTCGTCGGGCCGGAAGAACAGCATGATCAGCGCCGGCAGCGGCACGGCGAAGACGTTCACCGCGCTGGTGAGGTAGCCGAGGATGCCGTTCCAGAAGCAGAGCCGGGCCGAGCGGGAGAGCGGCCCGCGCCGGAATCCGGGATCACCGACCAGGGCGAGCGAGCCGAGGCACCAGCGGTACTGCTGGCTGATGAAGGCGGGCAGGCCGGTGGGCGACATGCCCTTGGCGACCAGGGCCGGCACGTAGCGGGTGGTCCAGCCGGCGCGGGCGAGCGAGAGGCCGGTGTAGAGGTCCTCGCTGTGGTCGATCTCGGCGAATCCGCCGACCCGTTCGAGCGCCGCGCGCCGGTAGAGCGCGTTGGTGCCGCAGCAGACGGTGCCGTCCTGGGCGTCCCGGGAAGGCTGGATCCAGCGGTAGAAGATCTCCTGGGTGGCCCCGGCGGCGCGCTCCAGCCACGACATGCCGGGGTCGGTGTCGAAGCACTGGGGGCTCTGCACGATGCCGACCTCGGGGTTGTCGAGGTAGGGCACCAGGTGGTGCAGGAAGTCCGGGCGCGGGCAGAAGTCGGCGTCGAGGACGGCGATGATGTCGCCGTTGCCCTCGGCCAGGCCGTGGTTGAGGTTGCCGGCCTTCTTGAAGCGACCGCGGTCGGGGCGGGCCCGGTACTGGAAACCGTGGGACTCGGCGAGTTCGCGGACCTCGGGGCGGGCCGCGTCGTCGAGCACCAGGACGGTCAGCTCACCGGGCCAGCGGACGGCGGCGGTGTGCCGGTAGGCGTTGGCCAGGACGTCCAGCGGCTCACCGGCGGTGGGCAGCAGCAGGTCGACGGAGGGGCACCGGGCCGGTCGCCAGGCGCGCAGCAGCAGGTCGTGCGAGTCGCGGGTGAACCGGCGGGCGCGCTGGCCGTCGGCCAGGGAGAGCAGCCAGGTGGCGGCGTTGAGCACGGTCAGTACCAGGAAGGGCCAGAGCAGCGGCCGGCTGAGCGCGAAGAGGCCGAGGGTTGCGGTGGCACCCGCGTAGGACAGGGTGGCGCAGAGCAGCACCCAGCGGCGCTGCGGGCCGAAGTACCAGTAGAGCTCCTCGTCGTCGGGCGGCGCGGGCAGTCGGGGCGGGACGGGCGGTAAGGGCGGACCGGGAGGTCCGGGCGGAGCGGGCGGTCGCGCGGCACCGTCCGGGACGTGGTGGCGCGGACCGGTGTCGGAAGCAGGCATGGCGGTGCCACGGGCTACGGGCATGCGGAAATGGCCCCCCTGGGCTCGGACGGAACGTGGCCGTTCGTCCGCCACCCTCTCACATTGGCCTAGACCAATAATGAACGAGGTATGACATCTCCGCATCGCCCCCACCCACTGCTTGACGGCAGGTCAGGACTACTGCCGGGTAAGGTCCTTCACGAGCTTCTCGAACCTCAGGTCCGGCCGGCGCGGGATCCCGAAGCGCTCGTCCCCGTACGGGAACGGGGAGTAGACGCCGGTGCGGCGGAAGCCCCGGCGCTCGTACCAGGCGATCAGGTCGGCGCGCTGCTCGATCACCGTCATCTCCAGCTCGACGGCGCCCCATTCCTCCTCCGCGAACCGCTCGGCCTCGGCCAGCACGGCCCGGCCCAGCCCGCCGCCCTGGTGGCCCGGGCTGACGGAGAACATGCCGAAGTAGGCGTGCCGCCCCCGGCGCTCCAGCTGGCAGCAGGCGACCAGCTCGCCGTCCGGCTCGGCGACCAGGACGACGCCGTCGGGGTTGGTGACCGCGGCGGTGACGCCCTCGGCGTCGGTGCGCTGGCCGTCCAGCAGGTCGGCCTCGGTGGTCCAGCCGGTCCGGCTGGCGTCGCCGCGGTAGGCGGACTCGACCAGCTCGACGAGGGCGGGCACGTCGGCCACGGTCGCCGGGCGGAAGGCGAGGTCGACCGTCCTGGCGGCGGCCTGGGGCCGGTCGGTCTCTCGGGTGGTCTCGGGCACGGGGTCCTCGTCTCTCCGGTGGGGCGGCCGAACGCATGCCGATCCGGTACCGGATCGGTACCGATCACTGGAATCGTGCCACAGCACCGGTCGGAACCGAGCCGGCCTGCGCGGCGGCCACCGACCCCATCCGCACCGGGCCGCACCCGTCTCCGCCCACGCCCTCCCCGCCCCACCCTTCGCCGCCCCCGTCCGCTCTCCCGACCCCCGGACGCCTGCGCCGCCTCTCCGCCGGCTCTCCGCCGCCCGTCCGCGCCCGGCCACCACGGATCTTCCGCCACCTCCTGCGCGAGGCGCCGGGGCGGACATACGATCATCGGGTGTCGCCACAAACCGCTTCCTCGTTGACGCTCTGGTCCAAGGACTCTGTCCTCGCCATCGCCTCCGCCGGCTCGGTGCTGTCGATCGGCTCGGTCGGCTCCGTGCTCTCCGTGGGCTCGGTCGGGTCCGTCCTGTCGATCGGCTCGGCCGGCTCGGCGATGTCCGTCCTGTCCGCCGGCTCCTGGCTCAGCCTCGGCTCGCTGCTCTCCGCGAACTCGCGCTGGTCGGTGCTGTCGTGGCGCTCCCGCGGCGGGCTGCTGGCCGCCGGGGTGGTGGCCACCGCCGCCACGGGCGCCGCCCTCGCCGGCCGCTCCCGCCCCCGCACCCTGCACGCCGTCCGCTAGACCCTGCCGGCCCCTCCCCGACCGCCCCGCCGGAATCACCCGCCGGGGGTGGTGCGGGAACGGCCGCCGGCGCCGACCGTGGGACCGGGGGAGCCAGGCGCACCCGCCGCGCGTGCCCGGAGGCCGCCGGGCACGCGCGGCGGGCCGAGAACAGGAGATTCCGGTCATGGACGACTACCCACTGCTCAACGTCTTCCTCACGACCATGTGGTTCTTCATCTTCGTCCTGTGGATCATGCTTCTCTTCCGGGTCTTCGCGGACCTCTTCCGTGACGACTCGGTGAGTGGCTGGGGCAAGGCCGGCTGGTCGATCTTCCTGATCCTGCTGCCGTTCCTGGGCGTCTTCGTCTACCTGATCGCCCGTGGCAAGGGGATGGGCACGCGCGAGACGGCCCGGGCCCAGCAGGCCGAGCAGGAGTTCCGCGGCTACGTCCAGGAGGCCGCCGGGGAGGCGAAGAAGCCGAGCACTGCCCAGGAGCTAACCCACCTCGCCGACCTGCGGCGCAGCGGCGACATCTCGGAGGAGGAGTACCAGCGGGCGAAGGCCCTCGTCCTGTCCTGACAGACACCGGAGGTTCCGATGGCAACCGCACAGCACCACGTCCCGTCGGAGTCGTGGCACGCGTCCGGGTCCGCCCCGGTCCGCGGCGATGCGATGCTCACCTTCGCCGCCGTCCTCATGGGCGTCCTGGCCCTGTTCAACGGGCTGGACGGCATCGCGGCGATCAATCGCTCCCATGTCTTCGTCCGCGACGCGCACTACGTCTTCGGCGACCTCCGGGCGTGGGCCGGCTGACCGGCGCAGGCCGGCCCCGTCCGTACCGACCCCGCCGTACCGACCCCGCCCGCACCGGTCGACCACCGGGCCGGGTGGCCCGCCCCGGGCCACCCGGCCCGTCACCGTCCCCGGGCGGTCTGCCGGCCGGTCAGTCGGAACGCTGCCGCAGCTCGACGATCCGCAGGCCCAGCGCCTGGAAGCGGGCGAGCAGGCCGTACAGGTGCGCCTCGTCGACGATCCGGCCGACCAGCACGGTCTGGCCCGCCACGACGAAGCTCTCCAGCTCGGGGAAGCCGCCGTGCAACAGGTCGTCGGTGATCGCGCCCGCAACCCGGATCTCGTACCGCATCCACGCCTCCCGGGACCGCGCCGGCCCTCGGAGGGATCCGGTCGGCCCCGCCACCATGCTCACGGACGCGGGCGTCCCGGGCATCACCCCGCCCAGGTGAGCCCTGGCGGTAGGGGGCCGCACCTGGGCGGACGGGACGCCGGGCGTCAGGCCGCCGCCGCCCCACCGGGGCCGGCCGCGGCCGGCGGACCGGGCTTGGTTGCCTGGGCGCGCGGCACGAGCGGGCCGCCGGCCGGGTACGAGGGGGCGAAGAACTCGCGGATCGCGAAGAGCGCCAGCACCACCACGGCGAACCAGAACACCACCATGCCGGTCGGGTGGTCCCAGAAGGCGAAGATCACGGCGGCGCCGAGCAGCACCACGATGCCGATCCACCGCTTCCAGCGCCGCACGAACGCGTCCACCGGACCGGCGTGGAAGCCCGCCGAGTCGGCGGCGTGCCGGACCGCGGCCACCCCGTGGCCGCAGACCGAGCGGATCGTCACGGCGACGCGCGAGGGGCCGATCATGAGGGCGCCGATGGCCACGACCAGGGCCAGCACGCCCACCACCCGCACAGTCGTGCGCAGGTACGTCACCAGGGCGTCGTAGACGGCGCCGGCGGCGGCCGGCGAGGCGTCCGACGGCAGGTGGTCGAGGAAGTAGGACCGGAACACCGTCAGGGCGATGCCCATCAGCAGCATGGCCAGTGCGATGCCGACCGCGGCCCCCACCAGGGCGCGGCGCCGGTTGAAGGCGGTGAACACGCCCGCGGCGGCGACCAGCACCACGATCACCGGCAGCCAGTTCCCCAGCACCTCCAGGAGCCGGAAGCCGCCCTTGATCTTGGCGATGTCGGGCGAGGAGAAGACCACGAAGGAGGTGTGCACCTCCGGGATCTTCGCGGCGGGCGCGAAACCGGCGTTGACCAGCTCCGTCTTCACCTTGTCGACCATCGGCCCGATGTCGATGGTCACCTCGTCGTTCTTGAGCTGGACGGCTCCGCCGCCCTCGCCGGTCAGCGCCTTGACCATGCTGGCATGGCCGAGCCGCAGGGCCTGCTCCCAGACCGTGGCGAAGGCGTCGCTGGTGACCACCTTCTCGGCGGCGGTGTGGATGACGTTGGTGAGGGCGCCTTCCAGGGGGCCGCTCAGGCCGCCGATCAGGTCGGCAAGGCGCGGCGGCACGCCCTGCTCGGTGGCCGCCTGCGAGAGGTCGTTGACCAGGGCCTTGACGTCGATCTGCTCGGCCGCGGCGTTGGTGATCCGGTTCGCCAGCGCGTTCTGGACGTCGGGGTTGTGGGCCAGCGGGGCCAGCGAGGAGACGAACCGGTCCGTGTCGGTCACCTCGTTGTGGGCCCAGACCGCGATGACCGCCAGCAGGGAGAGGATCGAGGCGACGATCACCAGGACGGTGGAGCCGAAGGTGCGCATCCGGTGGTGGGTGGGCGCCCGCTTGGCGGCGTCGGACTCCAGCTGTGCCACGCGCTCGTGCAGTGCCTGCAGTTCCGCGGACTCCGCCGGCGTGGGCTCGGGCCCGCCGGGCGCCGGGGCGCCGGCCGGAGGACCGGCGGGCGGGGGCCCGGCCGGCGGGGGGCCACCCGCCTTCTCACCCTTGGGAAGCTCCGAGCCTCCGGACGGTTCGGAGGCCCCCGGCGCGGGACCACCCGCCGCAGGGCCCCCCGACGCGGCACCCCCCGAAGCGGGACCGCCGGACTCCGACCCACCCGACGGAGGACCGCCGGACTCGGCACCACCGGACTCGGGCTTGTCGGGTTCGGACGACGGCATGTATCTCTCCTCCAGCGGCCCGCGGGTGGGCCACCTTGACGGGCCCTCCCGACCAGCCAAGTGCCGCCCCCCGCGCGCGGCCAGCAGGACTACCCCACCGGGGTGACCCGGGGGTCCCCCGAACGACCGCACGCCGTCGGCCGCATCACCGGCCCCGGGTCACCCCCAACAGGTGATCCGCGCTCCCCCGGCGGCGGGTTAGCGTCGCAGGAGCGCGCCGGATCGCCCGCCGGGCCCTGCGGTGCGCCGATCGGACCCCACCGTCAGGAGCCGTCGTGAGCAACCAATCCAGCGAACTCGACGAACCCGGGCCCATCGACTACGTGGTCGTGGAGTTCCCGGGCAGCCGGATGACCGGCGAGGGGATGCCCGTCCTCGTCGACCTGGTCGATCGCGGCATCATCCGCATCCTCGACCTGACCTTCATCACGAAGGCCGAGGACGGCACGGTCAGCGGCATCGAGCTGGCCGACGTCAACGGGGACGGTGAACTCGACCTCACCTTCTTCGAGGGCATCGCCTCCGGCCTGATCGGCGAGGACGACGTCGCGGAGGCCGGCGCCCTGCTGGCGCCCGGTGACTCCGCCGCCGTCCTCCTCTACGAGAACCTCTGGGCCGCGCCGCTCGTGAAGGCACTGCGCCACGCCGGCGCCCGCATGATCGCGAGCGGCCGGATCCCCGTCGAGGACGTCGTCGCGGCGCTCAACGCGCTGGAGTCCTCGGTCTGACCCCGCCCCGCCGGCCGGGCGCGGCGCCATGCGTCCCTCGCGGGCCGCGCCGCCCGCCGTCCGCCCGGTCGGCGCCCACCCTTCCCCCCGACCCCAGGCAGGAAGCCATGCCCGGACTCATTCGCGGAGTCGCGCGTACCGCCGTCGTCGCCGGTACGGCCACCGCCGTGTCGAACCGTGTCTCGCGCCGTCAGGCCGGCCGCTGGGCCCAGCAGGAGGCCGCCGAGGCCCCCGCGCCCCAGCAGGCCGCACCGGCGCCCGCCGCACCGCCGGCCGGCGTCACCATGGAGGACAAGCTCGACCAGCTCAAGGATCTCGCCACCCTCAAGGATCAGGGCGTGCTGACCGAGGAGGAGTTCGCCGCCCAGAAGGCGCGGATCCTCGGCAGCTGAGGGCGGCGTCCGCCGCCCGGCCGGCATCCGCCGGCACCCCGCTGACGTCCACGCCCGGCCCGCCGCAACCGGTCGGGCCGGGCCCGACGATCTGGAGGCGTGATGGGCCGGTGGAAGCCGCTGGTCGTGCTCGGGACCGCCCAGTTCCTCATGGTGCTGGACGCCTCGGTGATGAACGTCTCGATCAGCCAGCTGGTCGAGGACTTCGACACCGAAGTGACCGCCATCCAGGCCGTCATCACCCTGTACACGCTGGTGATGGCTGCCTTCATGCTCACCGGCGGCAAGCTCGGCGACATGTTCGGCCGCCGCCGGGTCTTCGTCGTCGGCCTGATGATCTACGCGGTCGGCTCCGGGCTGACGGCGGTGGCGCCCACGCTCTGGGTCCTCGCCCTCGGGTGGTCGGTGATCGAGGGCCTCGGGGCGGCCCTCGTCCTGCCCGCCCTGGCGGCGCTGGTGGCCGGCTCCTACACGGGTCGGGAGCGCGCGGTGGCGTACGGGGTGGTGGGCGGCCTGGCGGGCGCCGGGATCGCCGTCGGCCCGCTCCTCGGCGGCTGGTTGACGACCTACCTGACCTGGCGGCTGGTGTTCGCCGGGGAGGTCGTGCTGGTCGTCGCAATCCTGCTGCTGATGCGGTGGATCCCGCCCGAGCGTCCCCCCGAGCGCCGGGCCCGGCTCGACACCGCGGGCGCCGCGCTGTCGGCCGCCGGCCTCGCGCTCATGGTGCTCGCCGTGCTGCAGAGCGGCACCTGGGGCTGGGTGAAGCCGCGCAATCCGCCGTTCACCGTGATCGGCTTCTCGCCGACCCTGTTCGTCGTCGCGTTCGGGGCCGCGCTGCTCTACGTGTTCTGCCGCCACGAGCGCCGACGCGAGGCCCGGGGGCTGGAGCCCCTGGTCTCGCTGGACCTGTTCGGCAACTCCACGCTCCGCTCGGGGCTGGAGACGCTGTTCAACCAGAACACCATCCTGCTCGGGCTGTTCTTCGTCATCCCGCTCTACCTCCAGGTGGTGCAGGGGCTCGACGCCTTCGAGACCGGCCTGAAGCTGGTGCCGGTCTCCGTGACGATGCTCGCCGCCTCGATGAGCGGCACGCTGCTGCTGCGGATCGCCTCGCCGCGGACGATCGTCCGGACCGGCCTGCTCGTCCTGCTCGCCGCCACGCTCTGGCTGATCACCGCGATCGAGCCGGAGCTGCGCGGCGCCTCGTTCGCCGGCGCAATGGCCCTGCTCGGCCTCGGCCTCGGGATGCTCGCCTCCCAGCTGGGCAACACCGTGCAGTCCAGCGTCGGGGCGGAGGACCGCAGCGAGGCGGGCGGCCTGCAGTACACCGCGCAGAACCTCGGCTCCTCGCTCGGGACGGCCCTCATCGGCGCCATCCTGATCGGCGCACTGGCCGGCGCGGTCGGCAGCAAGATCGAGAACGATCCGCGCATCTCCGACGCCGTCGCCGGGCAGGCCGCCGTCCAACTGGAGGCGGGTGTGTCGTTCGTACCCGCGGACGACGTGGCTGCGGCCCTCGCCGAGCACCCGGAGGTGCCGCCGGACGAGGCGGCCGCGATCGTCGACAACTACCGGCAGGCGCAGCTCGACGGACTCAAGGCGGCCGTGCTCGCCTGCGCGGGGATCACCGCGGCGAGCTTCCTGTTCACCCGCCACCTCCCCGGCCGAAAGCCGACCCCGGACGGGCGCACCGACGAGGAGCCCGCCACCGACGAATCGTGACCGGTCCGGCGAGCGGGCACGCCGAGTGAACGGACCGCCGGCTCCGCACAGGCACCAAGCGGCACTTGACGGTTCATCAGTCACCCCCGACCGGGCTCTCGCCTCCGCACCTCCGGCCGGGGCGCCCGCGCGTCGCCGCCGACCCCCGATCGGCCACACCGGCTACACAAAGTGACATTGCTGCGAACCCTTGCGCACTGCAATTTCACATTACTATGTTACGTATCACCGGCCGGTAACCTGCCCCTCCCACCAGGTACCGCCGCCCCTTCAACTCCCGTACGGGAACACTCCCCTGCCCTGATTCCAGGATGTCCCCGTACGGGGCCCCGGACCGGCCGGCCCTTCCACCCGGCCGGCCGCTCCCGGCACGCACCACCCCCGCGTGCCGGGGCGGCCCCGCACGCACCCACCTCCACTCCCCTGGGCGCGCGCGGCGGCCTCTGCACGACACCAGAAATCCCAACACCCCACTTTCTGAGGAGAATTGGTGTCCACCAAGCTACGCCTGCGGAACACGCTGCTCGCGGCCGCCGTGGCCGTCACGCTCGCGGCTCCGCTGATCCAGAGCGCCCGGCCGGCCGTCGCGGCCGACGTCCCGACCCCCGCAGCAGCGGCCCCGACCGGGTCGGGCGGCACCGGCGTTCCGGCCCCCGCGGGCTGGGACGGCGCCGAGCGGCTCCAGCCGAACACCGGCACCCGGCCCGGCACGCCCGGCGGTTCGCCCGGCGGTTCGCCCGCCGGCGAGCCGGCCTCCGGACCTGTCGCCGCACCCGCCGCCGCACCTGCGGGACTCGCCGCCGGCCACGACGCCTCGTGCAGCCGCGAGGCCTTCACCGCGCTCGGCCCGTCCCAGGTCGCGGACTTCCTCGCCGACCCGGCCCACGGCTACGACGACTGCCTGCTGCCCCTGCTGGGCAGCTGGGACGCCCGCTTCACCAAGCTCATCACGCCGGCGTACGTGCAGGCCGTCGCCGCCAGGGTGAGCGCGCTGGCGCCGTCCTTCGACAACGCCAACAACCACAACCAGCGCGGGCTCTGGTACTTCCTGCACGTCGCGGTCCTCTTCGACTACGACCGCGAAGAGATCGACATCAAGGACGCCGGGACCGTCGCCGCGATCGAGCGCGCAATCCAGGACTACACCGCCAACCCGCGGGTCTTCGAGGTCACCACCGCCAACGGCTGGGCCCTGGGCGAGCTGCTCCACACCAGCACCGCACCCACCCTGCGCACCAACCGCCTCGGGCTGATCAAGCGGGTCCTGCCGTACTTCGCCGCGGGCAGCACGGCCATCGGCGACGCGGGCTGGAACTGGGCCGTCTACGGCGCCCTCCGGATCAACTACCAGGGCATCGAGAACGTCGGCGAGGACCCGCAGGGCACGTTCCGGGCCGCCGTGGCCGCCGACGCGGACTACCGCGAGGCGTTCCGCGCCTACGCCGGCTACACCCACCTCAAGGGCACGAAGAGCGACTGGACCGTCGCCGACACCATGCTGGAGTACACCCGGATCGGCACCCTCCCCGGCCTGACCGACGAGGTCGCCGGCCGGCTGCCGTCCGTGTTCCGGAACGTCACCGACACCTACGGCCGGCTGAGCTACCAGTGGGGCGCCCTCGCCGCGGGGGCCACCGCCATCAAGGCCTGCGCCCCGTACCGGGCGTGCCCCTCGGACGTCGACCCGGAGATCTTCCCCCACACCTACAGCTACGACAACGGCGCCCTGGTCGTCCGCACCGCGCTCGACCGGGCCACCGCCGACCAGCTCTACTACGCCACCAAGCAGGTCAAGGCCCAGTTCTTCCGCACCATCGGCACCGACCAGCCGCTGGCCGGCGACGAGCACCCGGTGCTCACCGTCCAGCTCTACGACACCAAGACCCACTACCGGAACCTCCAGCGGCTGCTCGCCGGCATCGCCGACGTCGAGAACGGCGGCATGTTCCTGGAGGACCGCTCCACCTTCTACACCTACCAGCGGGTGGTCGGCGTGGAGTCGTACCTGAGCCTGGAGGAGCTGTTCCGGCACGAGTACACCCACTACCTGAACGCGCGCTGGGCGATCCCCGAGTCCGGCTACACCAAGCGCTGGCCGGGCGACGCCACCTTCGCCATGAACGAGGGCACCGCCGAGTACTTCGCCGGCGCCACCCGCGACGACGGCGTCAGGCTCCGCAAGAACATGGTGGACGGGATCGCGGCCGACCTCCGCCAGGGCAACCCGCGCCTGACGGTCGACCAGATCCTGCACGCCACCTGGAGCGGCCTCGGCTTCCGCGCCTACCCGTACGCGGCCACCTTCTTCAACCTGCTCGGAGAGAAGCACCCCGACCGGCTGGCCGAGATGTACCGGCTGCTGCGCGCCGACGACAAGGCCGGCTACGACGCCTGGCGCGACCGCCTCGGCCGCGACACCGGCCTCCAGGCCGAGTACACGGCGTTCATCGACGCGGCCCTCCCGCAGTCCGCGGAACTCTTCGTGCCCGACACCGACTACACGGCCAACGGCCGGCTGAACTACGCCTGGGCCTCGGAGGTGCAGTCCGCCTTCGCCGCCGCCACCCAGAACACCCCGGTCTGCAAGGACAACGCCGACTGGAACAACACGATGCGCTTCAGCTGCAGCGGGCGCATCACCGCCAACCTGACGAACTCCGCCGACACCGGCCGGGTCCGCCAGGACATGGCCTCGACGGTCGACCAGTACCTGCTCGGCCGCGGCGGCGCCGCCGCCAACAACCTCGCCGACATGAACTGCTGGTTCGGCAAGGTCGACGTCTGGCCGGACGGCCGGGCCGGCACCGCCGACTACACCTGCGACGGCCCCCTGCGCAGGTGACCGAGGTGACCCCAGGGGCCGGACCGCGCCGGCGGTCCGGCCCCGCCCCTCCCGGGCAGCGTCTCGGCCGTCCGCCGCGCCCGGTTCCGGCCGTGTCGGTGGCGGGCCGTAGGGTCGCCGCGACGGGCTGGAGGAAGGGAACGGACATGGCGGAGACGGCGGAGCGGGCCGCAGGCTGGGCGGGGGTTCGCGAGGAGGTGCTGGCCCTGCGGGAGGCGCCGTTCGCGGCGAAGGTGTTCGGCGCCGGCCAGGGGTTCGGGCACGAATTCCGGCTGGAGGCCCCGCTCGGCGAGGCCGAGGTGGCGGCGGCAGAGGCCGAGTTCGGCGTCTCCTTCCCGCCGGACTACCGGTCCTTCCTCCTCGAAGTCGGTGCCGGCGGAGCCGGTCCGCACTACGGGCTCTTCCCGCTGCAACGGGACGGGCAGGGCTGGCATTGGAGCGACGGCGGCGTCCGCAACGACGGCACGCTGCTCGGGCGGGACTTCCTGTCGGTGGAGGAGCGGACGCGGCGGGAGACGGAGTACGAGGCCCGCGAGCCCGTCGAGGCGGACTTCCCCGACGAGGAGTCCTACCGCGCGGCATTCCGGGCCTGGGACGAGGAGTGGGAGCGGCTCGACCCGGAGCTGACGGCCGGGGCGATCTGTCTCAACCACGAGGGCTGCGGCTACTACATCCTGCTGGTCGTCACCGGGCCGGAGCGCGGCACGCTCTGGTTCGACGGCCGGGCGGCCGACCTCTCGCTCCAGCCGCTCACCGGCGAAGCGGAGCGGCTCGGCTTCCGCGCGTGGTACCTGGACTGGCTGGCCCGCGCCACCCGCGAGGCACACGGGCGGTGACCCGCCCCAGCCGGGCGGCCCGGGCGCCGGTGAGCGGCATGTGTCCGGTCCGCGCCCGGGGGCGTCGCCCCCGGGCGCGGACCGGGCCGGCAACGCCGCTCAGGACCCCGACCGCTCCCGACGGGTGCGGTCGGACTCCGCCCGGACCAGGAGGTAGAGCTCGCGCAGCCGGTCGGCCGGGGCCCCGAGGCCGTTGATCCGGATCCGGGCCTGCTCGGTGCGCGCGTCCGGGTGGGAGGTGAACGCCAGATCGGCGGAGTGCCGCAGCATCCACTCGTGGTAGAGCACCAGCCGGAGCGCGTGCTCCCTCAGCCCGGCGACGTCGCCGTCGGCGGGCAGGTCCCGGAGCCTGGTCGCAAGCCGGGACCAGCGCACGGCCTGCAGCCCGGTGGCCCGGGCCAGCGTGCCGGGCACCGGGCCCGGCTCGCCGCAGCCGGCCACGACCAGGTCCGTCGGCACCTGCTCGGCGACCGCCTCGGCCAGGACGTCGGCCAGGCGGGTGAGCTGAGCGGTCCGGTCGGGACGCGGCGGTGGGCGGCGGCGCCCGGGCCAGTGCACGACGCGGGCGAGGCGCGGCAGCAGGACGCTGCGGCGGAGGACGGGGGCGGTCGGCATGGGCACCTCCCGGTCGGCGACCGGACAGGGGTGCTCGGGCCGCGGGGCCGCCCCGCTCGCGCGGTCTCGGCGGCGGCCTCCCTTCCGGCACACCCTGGCACTGGTTCTCCATTGTCCGCCTACGGGCGGACGAGCGCCCCGGCACCGCCGGGGTGCCTCCTTCCCCGGCGGTGCCGGCGCAGGAAGTCGGCCGGTCCGACGTCCCACGCCGGGGACTCGGGCGGCACTCGGGCGGGACGGGGGCGGGAACGCACCGCGCACCGGCCGGAGCCGACCGTAGTCACCGGGCCTCCGGGCGCGCCCCCGGCCGGTCGGGCCGACAGGCGCGCCCCGACCGGGTGGGCCGACCGCCCGCGCTCCCGCACACCGCCGGCAGGCGCCGACCGGGTCCGCCGCGCCGACCAGGAGCCGTCACCGGGCCGTCGGCCCGCCATCACCTACCCTGCCAGAACGGACATACCGTCAGGAAACGGAGATGCGATGGCGTCCATCCTCAACCCCTACATCGGCTTCAGCGGCAACGCCCGCGAGGCCATGGAGTTCTACCGCGAGGTCTTCGGCGGCGAGCTCACCGTCAACACCTACGGCGACTTCGGCCAGGCCGAGGCCGGAGGCGGAGCCGACCGGATCATGCACAGCATGCTCACCACCACCGCCGGCTTCACCCTCATGGGCGCCGACAGTCCGCAGGGGGACCAGGACGCGTCCGGCGGCCGCATCTCGGTGAGCGTGAGCGGCGAGGACGCGGGCGAGCTGCGCGGCTACTGGGAGAAGCTCTCCAGCGGC
Organism: Kitasatospora sp. NPDC090091; assembly: GCF_044747365.1. Taxonomy (NCBI): domain Bacteria; kingdom Bacillati; phylum Actinomycetota; class Actinomycetes; order Kitasatosporales; family Streptomycetaceae; genus Kitasatospora; species Kitasatospora sp. NPDC090091. Next base: position 178,721 of record NZ_JBIVDY010000016.1, on the reverse strand, counting down.
GGCACCGTCATGGTGCCGATGGAGAAGCAGATGTGGGGCGACATCTTCGGCATGTGCACCGACCGCTACGGGATCACCTGGCTGGTCGACATCGTCCAGCCGCGCTCCTGAGCCGACCGCCACGGCAACGCCCCGGGGTCCGACCACCCACCGGTCCGGACACCGGGGCGTCGTGCGAACACATGTGACGACCGATCAGTATGTGACCGACGATACCTGGCGGCCCTGGCGGGGACATGGCTACTCTGCTCCCGGCCGGGCCCGCACCGGCGCACCGGCTGTACCGCTGTCCACGGGTCATCAGAACCGGACCAGAGGAGTGTTCATGCCCAGCACTTCCCGCTCCGCCAGCCCCACCGGTACCACCGAAACCCCGAAAGCCCGCAGGCTCCCCGCCCTCGCCGCCCTCGCGGCGGCGGTCGCCCTGGCCGCCGGCACCGCCGCCCCGGCCTACGCGGCCGACCCCGCGCCCACCGAGACCTCCACCACCACCGAGGCGCCCTCGACCACCGAGCAGGCGGACCGCCACCTGCCGCCGATCCACCCCGAGCGCGACTTCGCCGGCTCCACCGTCGCCGCACACGAGGGCAGAGGCAGCACCGCCGGGATCGCCGCCCTCGCCGTCACCCAGACCCCCGGACTGGACGTCGCCAGCTACCAGGGCAACGTCAACTGGTCCTCGGTGGCCTCCAAGGGGGCCCGGTTCGCCTACGTCAAGGCCACCGAGGGGACCACCTACCGGAACCCCTACTTCGCCCAGCAGTACAACGGCTCCTACAACGCCGGGCTGATCCGCGGGGCCTACCACTTCGCCCTCCCGGACCGCTCCTCCGGCTCCGCCCAGGCCAACTGGTTCGTCGACCACGGCGGCGGCTGGTCCCGCGACGGCAGGACGCTGCCGCCCGCCCTCGACATCGAGTACAACCCCTACGGCGCCACCTGCTACGGCCTCAGCCAGAGCGGCATGGTCAGCTGGATCCGCTCGTTCAGCGACACCGTCCGCTCCCGCACCGGGCGCTACCCCACCATCTACACGACCACCAACTGGTGGGCCACCTGCACCGGCAACTACGGCGGCTTCGGGTCCACCAATCCGCTCTGGATCGCCCGCTACGCCTCCGCCGTCGGCACGCTCCCCAACGGCTGGAGCTACCAGACCTTCTGGCAGTACGCGGACTCCGGCACCTTCCCCGGCGACCAGAACCTCTTCAACGGCGCCTACGACCGCCTCCAGGCCCTCGCCAACGGCTGATCCCCAGCGGGCGCACTCCGGCCCGGGCCGAGGAGAATCGTTTCCTCGGCCCGGGCCACGGCGTCGCCCCGCCGGCCGCCCCGGCACCTGAGAGCCGCCGGTCCGACCGCCGACGCCCACCCCGACCGCGAGCCGGACAGATCGCCACGAATTCCGACACCGCCGACCATCATCCGATTGTCATATGCACGGATGACCGCGTCTTGCGATCAATTCCGGTCTCCTCGATTGCGGATTCGACCCTGCGGCTAAAGTCCGGACCCGAAGTCGAAAGCTACTCAATCCGGGCGATTGCGGGGAACATGCCAGAAGTCGAATGGCCGGCGAAACACCGCGACTCCCTGGTGTCCGTCACCTCCGAGATCCGGCGAAGGGCGCGGACCGGCGAGCTCTCCGGCTCCCTCCAGGTCGCCGGCGACCCCGGCGGCCAGTTCCACTTCCGGACGGGCGCCGTCGTCGAGGTGTCCTCACCGGGCGCCCCGGGCGTGGAGACCCTGCTGCTGCACTCCGGCCGGGTGAGCGAGTCCGAATGGTCGACGGCCCTGCGGGCCGGCGAGGCGGGCGACCGGGCCGGGGCCGAGCTGGTCGCCCGCGGGCTGGTCGGTCAGGCCGAGCTCCAACTGGTCTGCCTGATGGCGGCGCTGGACGCAGCGCTGGCCATCGGCATGGGGCGGATCGACGGGTTCTCCTTCGACCCGGGCGCCCCCTTCCAGCACCTCGCGGCCCCGGAGGGCATCGACGCGGACTGGCTGCTCCAGGAGGCCGAACGCCGGATCGGCGTGCTCGCCTCGCTCGCCGCGCCGCACGCACCCTTCCACGGCCGGCCCCTGCGGACGGTGACGGGCGCCGCTCTGCTGGAGGAGCCGGCAGGCCCGGGCGGGTCGTCGGTGAACGGCGACCGGCGCGAGATCCTGGTCCGCGTCAACGGGCGCCGCAGCGCCCGCGACATCGCCTTCCTCCTCGGGCGGAGCCTGTACGCGGTGACCGTCGAGATGGCGCGCATGCACGGCGAGGGTCTGGTCCGAACGGCCGGAGCGGCCGGGGCATCCGGAACGCTCAGGCCCGTCGGAGCTGCGGACGGGAACGGCCGCCCGTTCGGTTCGCCGGGCACCGGGGCGCCACCGCTGGCCGCCGGTCCGCGACCCGACCGGCCGGCGCTTCCGCTGCGACAGCGCGGGGCCAGCCGGATCACCGAACTGTTCCCGCTCCGGCCGATCTCCGACCGGCTCCCCTGAAAGGCCGCGCCGAACCCCGGCAAAAGCCTGCTGCGGAATCCCGCGCAGTTCCTCGCACCATTGCGCGGGAACCGCGCCGAACCCCTTGCCTCGCGAGAGCCCTCGTGAACGAACGAACAGATACAGGAGCACCATGCCGATCAAAGGCGACGACCTGGCTGCCGAGATGCGGCTCCTCCGCGACCGGGTGGTCGGGGTCACCGACGTGGTCGTGGCGTCCGCCGACGGGCTGCTGATCACGGCCGAGACCGACGACGCCGCCGACCCCGAGGTGCTCGCCGCACTCACCGCCGCAGCGGTCGGCATCGCCCGCAGGTCCGGCAGCGCGACCGGGAAGGGGCCGCTGCGCCACACGACGGCCAGGTTCAGCGACGGCTACCTCTTCGCCCAGGCCATCGGCGAACTGGGACTGATCGCCGTGCTCGGCGACGAGGGGATGGACATGAAGCGCCTGCACCTGGAGACCCAGGGGGCCGCGGAACGCATCGGCTCCGTCCTCGCCCCCACCGCGCCCGCGGAGCCGGCCGACCCGCGGCACACAGCCGGGTCGGCCCGTTCGGCCTGCTCGGCCGAGCCCGGGGAGCCGGTCACACCGACCGGTTGACCACCGCGCCCCTGCGACGGCCCGCCCCACCACATCCAGCAAGTGAACGACGACACCAGGAGACGAAGCACCCCCATGAACCTGCCGGAGACCCAACCCCACAGCATGTCCGAACGGGTGGCCCGCATCGTGAAGAGCCTCCGCGCGGAGTCCCCCGACTGCGTGGCCGCCGGCATCATCGACATGTCGACGGGCATGCTGCTGGCGGTGGAGACGGTCGACTCCCACCCGCCGGAGGTCCTCGACATGCTGGCCGCCGCCACGCTCGACCTCTTCCAGGGCCGCAACGTGGTGATGATCGAGGGCATCTTCAAGGAGCGCCGCGGCGTGGTCAGCGACCGGCACTACTTCCAGGAGATCCTGGTCAACAGCGACAATCTGACGCACCTGTTCCTGCGCATGGAGAGCACGGACGAGGTCGTCGCCGTGGTCGTCTGCCGCAAGACCGTGAACGTCGGCATGCTCTTCGCCCAGGCCAGGAGGGTCCTCCGGGAGCACGGTCCGCTCTGAGTCACCGGGGCTTTCACCGGGACCGCTATCATGCGTGAACGTTCGACCGGCCGTCACCGAGCCGCCCCCTGGCGGACATGCACATGACAGCCTATCAGTTCACCGGAGGGGACCGGATGTTCGACGACAGAGGCAACAGCGATGTGACGGACCTGCAGACCGACCGTCCGCATCCGGCCCGGATATACGACTACTGGCTCGGCGGGAAGGACAACTTCCCGCCGGACCGGGCCGCGGCCGAGCACGCGATCTCCATCGCGCCCGACATCCCGCAGGGCGCCCGCGAGAACCGCGCCTTCCTCCGCCGGGCCGTCCGCCTCTGCGCCGAAGCGGGCATCCGCCAGTTCATCGACATCGGCTCGGGCCTGCCCGCCCGGGGCAACGTTCACGAGGTCGCGCAGGAGATCGCCCCGGACTCGCGGGTGGTCTACATCGACAACGACCCGATCGTGCTCACCCACGGCCGGGCGCTGCTCGCGGACAACCGGACCACCACCGTCCTCACCGGTGACCTGCGCGACCTCGACGAACTGCTGGACCGCCCGGAACTCCGCGACCTGATCGACCTCTCGCAGCCGGTCGCCGTCCTCCTGCTCGCCGTCCTCCACTTCGTCGGCGACGAGCACGCCGACGCCGCCGTCCGGGCGATCCACAAGCGGGTCGCCCCGGGCAGCTACCTGCTGGTCTCGCACAGCAGCTCCGAGGGCGACCCCGTGCGGGCCGCCGAGGTCGCGAAGACCTGGGACAACACCGCCTCGAAGATCCACGACCGCGGCCGCGCCGACGTGGTGCGGTACTTCGACGACTGGGAGCTGCTGGAGCCCGGGGTCGACTTCGTCCCGCTCTGGCGCCCGGACGGCCCGACCGAGGGCTCCACCCGCTGGATGTACGCGGGCGTCGGCCGCAAGGCCTGACCCGCGGTCGGCCCACCGGCCGGCTCCCCGACAGGGCACCGCGCTCCACCCGCGGCCCGCCGCCGGCACGCCCGGCGGCGGGCCGCGGTGCGTCCGTCGGGGCACCGTTCCGCCCCGCCGCTCCCCGCCGCGCCGACGCGACCGCCGCTCCGACGCGACCGCCGCTCCGACCGGCGCCGATGCACGCGAATCCTGGCGGATTCCGTGTGGATCGGATACGCCGCGCATCGCCCCGGGGCTGCGTCAGTTACGTGGACATGAAGTGTTTCCGCACCGCTCCGACAAGGGTTCCGCGCGAACCTGACAAGACTTCAGACTGCTGTCATGCGAATTGCTCTACGCGCGTTGAAGACCCGTGCCGCCTCCGTCGTCGCCGTCGGCCTGATCGCCCTGGCGCCGACCGCCGTGTTCGCGACCGAGGCCCACGCCACCGTCAGCGGCAGCGTGTGCCTGACCGACCTGCCGGACGAGGCCTGGGACACCCTGGACCTGATCGACGCCGGCGGCCCCTTCCCGTACTCGCAGGACGGCGTGGTCTTCCAGAACCGGGAGGGCGTGCTGCCCGCCAAGTCCTCCGGCTACTACCACGAGTACACCGTCATCACCCCGGGCAGCCCGACCCGCGGTGCGCGACGGATCGTCACCGGCCGCGTCTACCACGAGGACTACTACACCTCGAACCACTACTCCACCTTCTACAAGGTGAACTGGAGCTGCTGAGCTCCCCCCGGCACGTCCACCCCCACACCCCCACGTCCGCCTGCCGCCTCGCCCCGACCTACCGGGGCGGGGCGGCCCCGCGTCCGCACCCGGCCGGACCCCGGCACCACAGCGCGCTCCGCCGCCCCGGTGCGGCGTCCGGCCGCCACCCGAGCGGACGCATCGGACCGGCGCCGTCCGGAGTCCGTCGTTAGCGTGGGCGGGACGGCGGCGCGGAACAGTACGCGCCGCGCGGGGACGACGGCAGCGGCGACGCCGACGGCGACGACGGCGGCGGCGCGGAGCAGCGGAAGGCCGGGCGGGTGCGGATGGTCAGTGGCGAGCTCGATCTCACCGGGCTGCGGCGCGTCTACGGGCGCCCCGGCAGCCGGCTCTTCTACACGGCGGTCTGCCGCAACGCCCGGCACTGGGGCTGGACGGAGCCCGGCCAGTCGAAGTGGCGGTGCTGGCGGGCGCAGCGCCAGTTGGAGGGGGTGCTGGGGCGGAAGCTGTCGCTGCCGGCCGGTTCGCGGGTGCTGGACGCCGGCTGCGGTGCGGGCGTGGTGGCGCGGGAGATGGCGAAGCGGTTCGGCCTGCGGATCACCGGGGTCGACGTGCTGGACTTCCACGTCCGGGAGGCCCGCCGGCTGAGCGTGCGGGCCGCGCTGGAGGACCGGACCACGTTCTCCTGGGGCGACTACCACGACCTGGAGTTCGCCGACGGCTCGTTCGACGGCGCGTACTCGATGGAGACGCTGGTGCACTCCTACGACCCGGCGCGCGCCCTGGCCGAGCTCCACCGGGTGCTGCGGCCGGGCGGCCGGCTGGTGCTGCTGGGCCCGATCGGGGCGCCGCGGGAGGAGCTGGGCGTCGAGGGCCGCGCGGTGCTGGATCCGTACCTGGACGCGATGGTGTTCCCGGGGGCGAAGCAGTACGACACCCGGAGTCTGAACGAGCTGCTGGCCGGGGCGGGCTTCCGGGTGGAGGAGGCGCTGGACGCCACCTCGCGGTACCGCCCGACCTCGGACGCGCTCTACGCCTACTTCCGGGTGCCGTACGCGCTGCTGCGGCTGTTCGGCCCGGCGGAGCGGTGGCTCAACATGCGGTCGGTGGTGGAGATGTACAAGGTCCGGGACTACGTCTCCTGGTACGTGCACACCGCGGTCAAGCCGTAGGGCCCGCCGTCGCCGGCCCCGGCCGCCCGGGCCGGTCGCCCCGCCCGCAGCGGCGCCCCGCGTCAGAGCATCAGAGCATCGGAGCGCCGGAGCGTCAGAGGCGGGCGCCGAGCATCCGCAGGACCAGCTCGCCGTAGCGGCGGCCGAGCTCCTCCGGGGTCTCGCTGCTGCGGTCGGTGTACCAGCGGGAGACGTCGATGCCGAGCGAGGTGACGGCCCGGGCGGCGGTGCGGACCTCGGGGACGACGAAGAGGCCGGCGCCGACGCCCTCCTCGATGAGGGTGGTCACCTCGCGCTCGATGTCCAGGCGCAGCGCCGCGACCACCGCGTAGGCGTCCTCGGGCAGGGCGTGCAGTTCGTAGTTGACCACCCGGCCGACGGTGCGGCCGCGGGCGTGCCAGACGGTGAACTCCTCGACCAGGCGGCGCATCCGGTCGGCCGCGTCGCCGTCGCGGGCCGCCGCGGCCCGGACCAGGGCGAGGGTGGCCGCGTGGCCGGTCCGGCTGATCTCGGCGAGCAGGGCGGCCTTGGACGGGTAGTGGATGTAGAGCGCGGCGGGGCTCATGCCGGCCCCGGTGGCGATGTCCCGGGTGGTGGTCGCGTGGAAGCCGCGCTCGGCGAAGGACTCCACGGCGGCCTGGAGCAGCCGGTACGCCGCCTCGGGGCGGGCGTCGGCGCCGCCGGGCCGGGCGGGCCAGAGGTCGGCGATGGGCGTGCTGGTCATGGCGCCATCCTCCCAGAAGGGTCGTGCGGGCGGTCCGGCGGCGGGGGCGGGCGGGCTGTTGACAGGGTCCCGCACCGACAGCATGCTAAGCAAGCGCTTAGTCACGAGTACTGAGGCAGAACGTGAGATCCGCCGGCCGGTCCCTCCGGCCGGCTCCCCGGCCAGCCCCGGCCCGTCCCCGGCCGGACCGCGCGAAAGGACCCTCCGTGGTGCACTCCTTCAAGGGCCAAGTGGCCGTCGTCACCGGCTCCAGCCGGGGCATCGGCCTCGGGATCGCGCGGGAGCTGGTGGCCCGCGGCGCCCGGGTCTGCCTGACCGCCCGCAACGCCGAGCCGCTCGCCGAGGCCGTCCGCGACCTGGGCGGCCCCGAGGTCGCCATCGGCGTCGCCGGCAAGGCCGACGACCCGGCCCACCAGGACGACGCGGTCGCCCGCACGATGGAGGCCTTCGGCCGGCTCGACCACCTGGTCAACAACACCGGCATCAACCCGGTCTACGGCCCCGTGCTGGAGACCGACGAGGCGGCCGCCGCCAAGATCCTCGCCGTCAACGTGCTCGCCCCGCTGGCCTGGACCCGCCGGGCGCACGCCGCCTGGATGGGCGAGCACGGCGGCTCGGTGGTCAACGTGGCCTCCATCGCAGGCATCCGGGCGTCGCTCGGGATCGGTCTGTACGGGGTGTCCAAGGCCGCCCTGATGCGGCTCACCACGGAGCTGGCCGCCGAGCTGGGCGGCCAGGGCATCCGGGTCAACGCCGTCGCGCCCGCCGTGGTGAAGACGAGGTTCGCCGAGGCGCTCTACGAGGGCCGCGAGGAGCAGGTGGCCGCCGCCTACCCGCTGGGCCGGCTCGGGGTGCCGGAGGACGTCGCGGGCGCGGTGGCGTTCCTGCTCTCCTCGGACGCCGCCTGGATCACCGGTCAGACCCTGGTGGTCGACGGCGGCGTGACCCTGGGCGGCGGGCTGTGAGCGCCGCCGCGGAGCCCACCGGGCCTGCCGGGGGCGTCGCCGGCGCCGCGGACTTCGCCGGCCAGGGCGTGGTGGTGACCGGCGCCGGCCGGGGCATCGGGGCCGCACTCGCCCGCGCCTTCGCCGCGGCCGGTGCCCGCGTGGTGGTCAACGACCTGGACACCGCTGCCGCCGCTGCGGTGGCCGCCGAGTGCGGCGGCACGGCCGCCCCCGGCGACGCCGCCTCCGCCGAGGGCGTGGCCGCGCTGGTCGACCGGGCCCGGGACGCGCTCGGCGAGATCGACGTCTGGTGCGCCAACGCCGGGGTGGCGCCGGTCGGCGGCGCCGACGCGTCGGCCGGTGCCTGGGCGGCCGCCTGGGAGGTCAACGTGCTCGCGCACGTCCGCGCCGCGGACCTGCTGCTCCCCCGCTGGCTGGAGCGCGGCACCGGCCGGTTCGTCTCCACCGTGTCGGCGGCCGGGCTGCTCACCATGCTCGGCTCGGCCCCGTACGCGGTCTCCAAGCACGGCGCGCTCGCCTTCGCCGAATGGCTCGCCGCCACCTACCGCCACCGCGGCGTCCGGGTGCACGCGCTCTGCCCGCAGGGCGTGCGGACGGACATGCTCACCGCGGCCGGCGCCGTCGGCGAGGCACTGCTGGCCCCGACCGCGATGGAGCCGGCGGACGTCGCCGCGGCCCTGCTCGACGCGCTGCGCGAGGACCGCTTCCTCGTCCTGCCGCACGCCGAGGTGGCCGAGTACTACGCCGTCCGGGCCACCGATCCGGACCGCTGGCTGGCCGGCGTCAACCGGCTCCAGCAGGGGCTGGAACGGAGCGCGGCGCTGTGAGGGCCTGGCAGGTGCACGAGTGGGGCGAGCCGCGCGCGGTGCTGCGGCTGGCCGAGGACGTTCCGGCGCCGGTGGCCGCGCCGGGACAGCTGCTGGTCCGGGTACGGGCCGCCGCCGTGAACTTCCCCGACGCACTGATGGTGCGGGGGCAGTACCAGGTGCGTCCGCCGCTGCCGTTCACTCCCGGGGTCGAGCTGTGCGGCGAGGTGGTGGACGGCCCCCGGGCGGGCGAGCGGGTGATCGGCAACCCGGTACTGCCCGCCGGCGCCTTCGCCGAGTACGCGCTGCTGGACGCCGCGGCCGCGTTCCCGGCGCCCGAGGCCCTCGACGACGCCGAGGCGGCCGCGCTGCACATCGGCCACCAGACGGCCTGGTTCGCGCTGCACCGGCGGGCCGGGCTGCAGCCGGGCGAGACGCTGCTGGTGCACGCGGCGGCCGGCGGGGTCGGCAGTGCGGCGGTCCAGCTCGGCCGGGCGGCGGGCGCGCGGGTGATCGCCGTGGTCGGCGGCCCCGCCAAGGCCGCCGTCGCCAAGGAGCTCGGCGCCGACCTGGTGGTGGACCGGAGCGCCGAGGACTTCGTCGCCGCGGTCAAGGAGGCGACCGGCGGGCGCGGCGCCGACGTGGTCTTCGACCCGGTCGGCGGCGCCGCGTTCACCGGCTCCGCCAAGTGCGTCGCGTTCGAGGGCCGCATCGTGGTGGTCGGGTTCGCGAGCGGGGAGATCCCGGCGCCGCCGCTCAACCACGCCCTGGTGAAGAACTACAGCCTGCTCGGGCTGCACTGGGGCCTCTACAACGCCCACGACCCGCAGGCGGTCCGGGCCGCGCACGAGCGGCTGACCGAGCTGGCCACGGCCGGCGTGGTCCGCCCGCTGGTGAGCGCCCGCCTCCCGCTCGCCGGGGCGGCGGACGCCGTCCAGCAGGTCGCGGACGGTCTCACCACCGGCCGGGTGGTGGTGCTGGGCAGCTGAGCCCGGCTCACCGGGCCGCCGCCACGCGGCGGGTGCGGCGGGCGCCACGCACCGTGGCGTCCGCCGCGTCCGCTGCCGTGCCGGCCGGTCCGACCGCCGGCCCGCCGGCCGCACGGGCTCGGGCTAGCGGGTGAACTCCATCTCGGGGAAGCGCGGCGAGGGCCCGTCCAGCAGGTGGTCGTCGTGCCCGCGCAGCCAACGGTCGAAGAACGACGCGACGTACGCACGGGTGGCCGCCACCGCGCGCTCCGGCCGGACGTCGCCCACGTCGGAGCGCAGCTGCTCCCCCGACACGGCGCCCTGGCGGGCGAGTTGCGGCAGCAGCGACTGCGCATCGGTGTACGAGCCGTGCCGGGAGCCGGTGAGCGTGACGTCCGCCTTCCACCCGCTGCTGTGCTGCCAGAGCGCATCCCAGCCGGGCTGGTGGTGGTAGTCGCCGGAGTCCTCGCTCCCGGTGCCCATCAGCAGGAACGGCCGGTCCAGGCCGTCCTCGGCGACGCCGCCCAGGTGGACGCCGGTGCCGTCCGGCCCCGGGAAGTGCAGCTGGCCGTCCATGTTGATCCCGGCCGCGATCCGCGGGTCGTCGTGCATGGTCTGCACGGCGGTGAACCCGCCCGCCGAGTGGCCGACCATGCCGATCCGGCCCAGGTCCAGCGAGGCCCCGAGGCCGGCGGGCAGCCGGCCGTCGGTGCGCAGCGCGGCCAGCTCGTCCAGGACGAAGCGGGTGTCGTCGACCCTGGTCCGCATCACCTTGCGCAGCAGGGCGCCGACGTCCAGGCCGGGGCCCGCCATGCCGGGGAGGACGGAGTCGGCGCGGCTGCCGTCCGGGAAGACCACCTCGGAGGCGTCGTAGGTGTGGTCGACGGTGACCACCACGTAGCCGCGGGAGGCGAGGTCCTCGACCAGGCCGGTGCCCCAGGTACGCGGGTCACCGAGGCCCGCCGAGTAGAGCACCACCGGGCGGGGGCCGCGGCCGGGCAGTGCCGGCGCGTCCTGGCGGGCGTGGGTGCGGATCTGCTGCCAGGCCGTCCGGCCGGGCTCGGTGCGGTAGTTGAAGACGGCGGCGCCGTCCGCGCTGCCGAAGTGGTCGGCCGCGCGCGGGTCCATGTAGCGGGCGCGGTCGTCGCCGGTGGCGGGGCGCGCGGTCGGGTACCAGAGGCTGATCATCAGCTCGCGGGCCCGGTCCGGCTTCCACGGGTCCTGCCGCCCGGCGTCGGTGAGGCGCAGGGTAGTGGTGCCGACCGGGTAGGGCCCGGTGGGATCGGGCAGCCAGGCACGGGCCTGCCGCTCCGTCCCGGCCGGGGCGGGTGCCGCTGCCGCTGCCGTCGCCGGTACGGCGGCCGTACCCAGCAGCGCCGTCGCCGCCAGCACCGCGGCGATCCCGGTCCGCGCCGCCCGGCTGCGGCCCCGGGCCGCGGCGGCCCGGCCGGGTGCCCGGGTACCTGCCGCCGCCCGTCCCTGTGCCTGTCCCTCTTCCTGTGCCCGGTCGTTGCCCCGGTGCTGCCCCTGCCCCCGCTTGCGCATGCTCGCCCGTTCCCCGTTCGTCTCCGCCTGCCGCCGTCCGGCCGGCCCGTACCGTGACAGTACGGGCCGCGGTGGTGCGTGGACGTCATACCTCGGAACCAGCTCTCCCGGTTCCACCCTGAGATGACACCCGTTCGGGGGAGCGTCGCGCTCCGGGCCCTCCCTTAGGGGTCGACGGGGGGTCCGCGGTGGCCGACGGCGGGTCAGCGACGGGGCGACGGCGGGTCGGCGCCGGACCGACGGCGGGTCAGCGGTGGCGCTTCAGCTCCCGCCGGGCGAGCGAGCGCTTGTGCACCTCGTCGGGCCCGTCGGCCAGGCGCAGCGTGCGGTTGCCGGCCCAGAGCTGGGCGAGCGGGGTGTCCTGGCCGACGCCGGCCGCGCCGTGGGCCTGGACGGCTTTGTCGAGGATCCACTCGACGGTGCTCGGGGTGGCGATCTTGATGGCCTGGATCTCGGTGTGCGCGCCGCGGTTGCCGACGGTGTCCATCAGCCAGGCGGTCTTGAGCACCAGCAGTCGCAGCTGCTCGATCCGGACGCGGGACTCGGCGATCCAGTCCTGCACCACGCCCTGTTCGGCGAGCGGCCGGCCGAAGGCGACCCGGTCCAGCGTCCGCCGGCACATCAGCTCGACGGCCCGCTCGGCCATGCCGATGGCCCGCATGCAGTGATGGATCCGGCCCGGGCCGAGCCGGGCCTGGGCGATCGCGAAGCCGGCGCCCTCCTCGCCGATCAGGTTCGCCGCCGGGACGCGGACGCCGTCGAAGTGGATCTCGGCGTGGCCGCCGTGGTCGGAGTCGTCGTAGCCGAAGACCTTCATGCCGCGCCGCACGGTGACGCCGGGGGTGTCGCGCGGCACGAGCACCATGCTCTGCTGCCGGTGCGGGTCGGCGCCGGGGTCGGTCTTGCCCATCACGATGAAGATCCGGCACTGCGGGTTCATCGCGCCGGTGATGTACCACTTGCGGCCGGTGATCACGTACTCGTCGCCGTCGCGCTCGATCCGGGTCTCGATGTTGGTGGCGTCGGAGGAGGCCACCTCCGGCTCGGTCATCGCGAAGGCGGAGCGGATCTCGGCGTCGAGGAGCGGCGCGAGCCACTGCCGCTTCTGCTCGGCGGAGCCGAACTGGGCGAGCAGCTCCATGTTGCCGGTGTCGGGCGCGGCGCAGTTGAGGGCGGGCGGCGCGAGCTGGGGGCTGCGGCCGGTGATCTCGGCGAGCGGCGCGTACTGGAGGTTGGTCAGCCCGGCGCCCGGCTCTCCGGGCAGCCCGCGCCCATCGGTCAGGAAGAGGTTCCACAGGCCCTGCTTGCGGGCCTCGGCCTGCAGTTCGGCGACGATCGGCGGCACGGCCCAGGCCGTGCGGGCCGGGTCGGCGAGCTGCGCCTCCAGGACGGGCTCGGCCGGGTACACGTGCGCGTCCATGAAGGCCAGCAGCCGTTCGCGCAGTTCGAGCGTGCGGGCGTCGTGGGCGAAGTCCATCGGGTCAGCGCTCCTTGAGGGTGGTCAGGCCGTGCTCGGCGAGGACGGGGGCGATCTCGCCGGCCCGTTCGAACCCGGCGCCGAGGGTGCTGCCCTGCTGGAACCGGTAGTGGATGCCCTCGGCGACGACGGCGAGCTTGAAGGAGGCGAAGGCGACGTACCAGTCGAGGTCGGCGGCGTCGCGGCCGGTGAGCCCGGCGTACCGGGCGACCAGCTCGCCGGCCGAGGGGAAGCCCGGGGCGGTGGCGGCGGAGGGGATGATGCCGCCGCCGACCCCGGCCAGCTCGGTGTACATCACCAGCAGGCCGACGTCGGTGAGCGGGTCCCCGAGGGTGGACATCTCCCAGTCCAGGACGGCGGCGACGGCGTCGTGCTCGTCGACGAGCACGTTGTCCAGCCGGTAGTCGCCGTGGACGAGGGCGGGGGCCGGGGATACCGGCAGCCGGGCGGCGAGCAGGCCGTGCAGCCGGTCGACTCCGGGCAGCTCGCGGCTGCGGGAGGCGGCGAGCTGGGTGGACCAGCGGCGCAGCTGGCGCTCCAGGTAGCCGTCCGGGCGGCCGAAGTCGGCGAGTCCGACGGCAGCCGGGTCGATCCGGTGCAGGGCGGCGAGGGTGTCGACCAGCCGCTCGCCGATCGCGTGGACGCGCGGGGCGCCGAGGGCGGCGAGGGTGGCGGCGTCCCGGTGGGCCGTTCCGGGGACGAAGTCCATCAGGTACCAGGGCGCGCCGAGCGTGTCGGTGCCGGGGTCGAGCAGGAGGGTGCCGGGGACGGGCACGCCGGTGCCGCCGAGCGCGGTCATCACCCGGTGCTCGCGGCCCATGTCGTGGGCGGTGGCGAGCACGTGCCCGAGCGGCGGGCGGCGCAGCACCCAGCGCTCGGTGCCGTCGGTGAGCACGTACGTGAGGTTGGAGCGGCCGCCCTCGATCAGCTCGGCGCGCAGCGGGCCCCGGACCGTGCCCGGCAGCTCGCGGTCCAGGTGGGCGCGGAGCCGGGCGAGGTCGAGGCCGGGCGGGTCGACGGGGTTCTCTGGCACGGATCGCTCTCCTCACCTCGGACTGACTAAGCGCTTGCTTAGCATTCAGCGGTGGGCCGCGCCCTGTCAATGCCGCCGGACCGCCAGAATGTCCTGCATGAGGTTGATCCACACGCTGGCCGGTGTGCTGCTCCTGGTCCTGACCGTCGCCAGCATCCTGCGGACCCTGGTGGTCCCGCGCGGGCTCTACTCCGCCCTGGTGCACCGGCTCTGGCGCTTCCTGCGGGCCCTGCTGCGGCTGCTCGCACAGCCGTTCGGCGGCTACCACACCCAGGACCGGGTACAGACCTGGCTCGCCCCGCTGGTCCTGCTCGGCATGCTCGGGGTCTGGCTGGGGACCATGCTGATCGCCTACACCCTGCTGCTCCACGGCACCTCGCAGCTGGACTGGGCGGTCTCCTTCCGCGAGGCCGGATCCAGCCTCTTCACCCTCGGCTTCGCCAGCGGCGACCGGCTCCACCTCTCGGTGATCGACTTCATGGCCGCCGCCAGCGGCCCGCTGGTGATCGCCCTGCAGATCTCCTACCTGCCGACCCTCTACGGCGCCTACAACCGCCGCGAGGTCGAGGTGACGCTCCTCCAGTCCCGCGCCGGCGAGCCCGCCTGGGGCCCGGAGCTGCTGGCCCGCCAGTCGCTGGTCGACACCGAGACGGCGCTGCCCCAGCTCTACCGCGACTGGGAACGGCTGGCCGCCGACATCGGCGAGAGCCACTCCAACTACCCCGTGCTGCTCTCCTTCCGCTCCCCGCAGCCGAACCGCAGCTGGGTGGTCGGCCTGATCTCCGTGATGGACGCCGCCGCCATCCACCTGGCCGTCAACCCGCGCTCGGCGCCGCCCGAGGCCCGCCTGGTGCTGCGCGCCGGCTTCACCGCGCTGCGCGACATCGCCCGCTCGCTGCGCGTCGACTTCGACGCGGACCCCTCCCCCGACACCCCGATCCGGCTCACCTACACCGAGTTCGACGCCGCCGTCGCCATGATCACCGCCGCCGGCTTCCCCCGCGAGCGCGCCACCGCCGACGCCTGGCCGCACTTCCACGGCTGGCGCGTCAACTACGAGGCGCTGGCCTACGAACTGGCCCGCCGCAGCGACGCCGTCCCCGCCCTCTGGACCGGCCCCCGCGACTTCCACGCCCCTCCCATCCCCCCGGCCCGCCCCGCCGACCGCCGCCCCAGCCCCCCGGGCCCGGCCTGACCGGGGCCGGTTCGACGCCGCGATCCCGCAACCACGCCCCTCCGGCCTCCGCAAGAGGCAGCACCACCAGCACGAGCACGACAGCAAGGCAGGCACCGCACAGGACCACCCGTCGAACGGAGTCAGGACATGAAGCGATCCCACCCGGCACTCGCCCTGCCGGCCGCCGCCCTTCTGCTGGGCGCACTGCTCAGCGGGTGCGCCAGTAGCGACGCGAGCCTTGGTGCCGGGACACCGGAGACCGCCGCCTCGCCCCACTCCGACGCGGCTCCGGCCCACGCGGGCGTGCAGGACCTGGAGTCCGCGCTCGGAGAACAGGGGCGAGGCGACTTCAAGGACACCTTCGGCACCCTGCAACTGGACGCGCCGGGCGGACGTGTCCTGCTCTTCGCCACGGACGAGACACGCGCGAAGGCCCTGGTCGCGGCTGCCGCCGCAGCCCACCCGGGCATCGACACCGACCGCGCGGTGATCCGGCACGCCTCCTACGCGCGGGTCGTCGTCGACCCCGTGATCGATCGGATCACGGCCGCCGAGACGGCGAACGCGTTCCCGGTGCCGGTGTACACCGCGAGCCTGGCAGCCGACGCCTCGGGGATCAGGATCACCACGACGAAGGCGGGCTTGGCGTCACAGGCGCTGAAGGACGCCGTGGCCAAGCTCGCGGGAGGCGTTCCGGTGGTCTACGAGGAGGGCCAACCGATCAGGAACATGGACGCCACGGCCGAGGTGCTCTCCCCGCCTCCGCCCCGGTAGCACGGTGAGCGGCCACGGGCGCCGCCGCCTCAGTCCTGGCCGCCGGCCCGGAAGATGCCGTCGCGGGCGAGCCAGACCAGGGCCGGGGTGCCCATCTCGTCGAGCCAGGCCGGGGGTTGGGCCGCGGTGAAGGCCGCGGCCATCGCCTCGAACCAAGCCGCGAACGACGGGAAGTCGGGCACCGCGTCGGCCTGCTCCTCCCACCCGCCGTCCGCGAGATGGCGTGCCCGCGGCTCGTCCTGGTGGTGGTAGTAGACCGGGTACTCGCCGTCCTCGCCGGGCTGCGCGACATCGAAGCACCACACCGCCTCGTAGCCGGCTTCGGCGAACCCGACCAGGTGATCGGTCGACAGGTACCGCCCCGGCTCCCGGCTGACCCCCTCGGGCAGGTGCACCAGCTCGGCGTTCAACTCGACGAGCTCCCCCTCGTCCACGAGGACGAACTCCCGCTCGCGGTCGTCCTCCTCCCGACGGCAGTGCAGCCGGTTGTGCTCCGCCAGCAGCGCCCGGTAGCTCGGCGGAACCGACCAGGCGACGGTACCGAAGTGCGGCGCCACGAGGGTTTCGCGCACCCGCACCGCATCGCGAGAGGCGGGCTCGGCCCCGTCGAGGTCGAGCAGTCCCGCCGAGGCGGCCCGGCGCAGGTCCAGAAGGGCGTCGTGGGGTATCGCCATTGTCCGGCTCCTGATGTTCGTGGGTGGTCTCGGCCGCGCCCAGCCTGGGGCGCAAGGGCGGCCTCCGCCTGGTGTACCGGCCGAGGTCGCACCCGCATCCTGCCAACCGTCCTGACGCCGCCGCACCCGGATTCTCCGCACCGCCCGGCCCCCGGTCGAGGCCCGCCGGGAGGCCTCAGACGTCGACGGCGGTGCCGGTGGTGAGGGAGTGTTCGGCGGCGGCCAGGATCTCGACCACGCGGAGGCCGAAGACGGCGTCGCAGGGGTGCGGGACGCCGGTGCGGGCGGAACGGGCCAGGGCGTCGAGGGCGCGGTGGAGGGCGGCGACCGGGCCCTCGCCGCGCTCGGGGAGGTGGACGACGCCGGCCTCGCCGCGCAGCTCCATGCCGGTGCCGCCGCCGGCCAGCGGGGCGGTCAGGCTGAGCGCGAGGGTGCTGGACGCGCCGCCGGTGTGCCGCAGGACCAGGTGGACGGTGTCCAGCGGGCCGGCCACGGCGGTGACCTGCGCCGCGTCGCCGAGCACCGGCAGCAGCACGGAGAGCGCGTGCGGGCCGACGTCCCAGAGCGCGCCCTTCTCGCGGCGCCAGGGCGAGGCGGCGTACGGGCTGGTGCTGTCGGGGGCGAAGACCGAGCCGAGCCAGTCGGAGCGGCCGGTGAACCAGCCGCCGGCCGCGGCCTGCTTCTCGATCCACGGCATCTGCTCGCCGCCGAAGCGGACGGTGAAGAAGACCACCGAAGCGAGGCCGCCGGCGCCGGTCGCCCGGACCACGCGGCGGGCGTCCGGGACGGTGAGCGCGACCGGCTTGTCCAGCAGCAGGTGGCAGCCGGCCTCGGCGGCGCGCACCGCGAGGTCCGCCTGGACGGTCGGCGGGAGGGCGATGGAGACGGCGTCCACCTCGGCGAGCAGCCGGTCGAGATCGGCGTACCCCGGCACGCCGTGCGCCGCGCCGAGCGCGGCGGCCGCCTCGGGCCGGCGGCCCCAGACGCCCGCGAACTCGTAGGCGGGGTGCTCCGCCAGGACGGGCGCGTGCACCCGCTCCGCCCAGGGGCCGGTGCCCAGCAGTCCGATCCGCATGGTGTCCTTCGCTCTCTCGTTCGTGTGCCGGTCCGCCGGTCCCGTTCGTGGCGCTCCGGCCGGTTCCTTCCGGAACGCGGTGCGGCTCACGTCCGTACGCGGGCCAGGGTGAAGCCGTCGTAGCCCTTGGTACCCACCGTCTGCACCGAGGTCGCGGAGACCCGCGGCTCGGCGGCGATCAGGTCGTGCAGGCGCCGGGTGGCGGTGACCGCCGGGTCGGTGCTCGCGGCGTCGGCCACGGCGCCGCCGCGGACCACGTTGTCCACGACGATCAGCGAACCGGGGCGGGTCAGTTCCAGCGCCCGGGCGAAGTACTCCGGGTTGCTCTGCTTGTCCGCGTCGATGAAGACCAGGTCGAACGGCTCGACGCCGTCCGCCACCAGCTCGGCCAGCGTGTCCGCGGCCGGGCCGATCCGGACCTCGGCGACCGCGTCCAGCCCGGCCCGGGCGAGGTTGCCCCGGGCGACCTCGGCGTGGCGGGGGTCGATCTCCAGCGTGATCAGCCGGCCGTCCGCGGGCAGCGCCCGGGCCAGCCAGATCGCGCTGTAGCCGCCGAGCGTGCCGACCTCCAGGATCCGGCGGGCGCCCTGGGTGAGGGCCAGCAGGTGGAGCAGCTTGCCCTGGTTGGGTGCGACGGCGATGTGCGGCAGCCCGGCCCGGTCGGCGGCGGCCGCCGCGGCCTCCAGCTCCGGATCGTGGCCGATCAGCCGATCGGTGAAGTAGGCGTCCACCGCGTCCCACGTCTGCTGCGTCATCGGGCCCTCCACCTGCTGCTTTACATGCCACCGCCGGGGTAGCCCGATGCTACCCCGGCGGTGTGGCCGCTCCGCTGGAGCGACAAGCCCGACGATGTGCGGCGCTGCGGCGCGTCCGCATCCGTCCGCTGCGGAGGGTTCAGTCGACGGCGGGTGCGGCGGCCGTCGGCTCGGCGGAAGAGGCGGTGGAGGCGGCGGCCGCGTCCTCGGCCTCGCGCTGCTTCGCGGACTTGGCGGCCTTGCGCTTCATGATCCAGGCCGAGAGCGCGCCGATCAGCACGGCCAGCAGCAGGCCCACCCAGGAGAAGCGCGACAGCCACTGCTCGGCCACCTTGCCGACCTGGTACACCAGCAGCGTGGTTCCGCCGGCCCAGACCACGCCGCCGAGGACGTTGGCGATCAGGAACTTCCAGTACGGCATCTTCAGCGCGCCGGCGAGCGGGCCGGCGAAGATGCGCAGCAGGGCGATGAAGCGGCCGAAGAAGACCGCCCACATGCCCCACTTCTGGAACGAGCGCTCGGCGCTGGCCAGGTGGTCCGGCCCGAAGTGCTTGGGGAACTTCCGTCCGAGCTTCTCGAACAGCTGCTTGCCGCCCTTGCGGCCGATCGAGTAGCCGATCGAGTCACCGATGATCGCGCCCGCGATCGCGAAGCCCGCGACCCCGACCGGGCTCACCACGCCCTTGGCGGACAGCAGGGCCGCCGACACCAGCGCGATCTCGCCGGGCAGCGGGATGCCCAGGGACTCCAGCCCGATGATCAGCGCGACCAGGGCGTACACCGCGGTCGGCGGTACGCTCTCGATCCAGGCGTCGATGTGCAAGGCCAGTTACCTCCGTGGCAGGACGAGCCGCGGCGGCGTTACGCGTGCGGTGCGTGGCCGGCGGTCTCGACGTCGATCATGGCGGCACAGGCCGCTCCCCGAAAGTGCAGCCTAACGTGCCGAGGCGGCCTGTCCCCCCGGCCGATCACCCCCGATTACGACGTACGACGTGTTCCGGTGGTTCCGCCGGGCGCACGGAATCGGTCGGCGGCCGGGCCGATCCTCGGGCAGATGGAGGCTGCGGGCGGCCGGGCGCGTGCCGGCCGGCCGTCGGGCACGGCCGGCCGTCAGGCGATGCTGGTGTCGCCGAGGGCCTCCAGGACGCGCCGCAGGACGTCGCCGGACTCCTCGACCAGGCCGCGGTCGACGTCGGCGAGCAGCGTGGCGTACTTCGCCAGGTGGTCGGCGATGGCGACCCGCATGACCTCGTGTCCGCGCTCGGTGAGCCGGATCTTGACCGTGCGCCGGTCCTCCCCGTCCCGCACCCGTTCGACCAGGCCCTTGGCCTCCATCTTGTCGACGCGGTTGGTGATCGTGCCGGAGGAGACCATGGACGCCTTGAGAAACGTCCCGGCCGTGAGGGCGTAGGGCGGCCCGGAGCGCTGCAGCGTGGCGAGGAGGTCGAACTCGCCGACGTCCAGGCCGTGCGCGGCCGCGGTGGCCTTGACCGCCCGGTCGACCACCAGGGCGAGGCGCTGGACGCGCCCGAAGAGCTCGATCGGCCAGAGGTCCTCCACGGCGTCGGGGCGCTCCTTGGCCCACTGCCCGATGATCGCGTCCACGGCGTCGCTCATCGCCGTCACTCCTCTCGATCCCGACTCTCTCGACGAGAACTCTACCAGTTTCGATTCTCTTAGTTTCGAGATACTTGACTCTAAGAGAGCCAGGTGTTGTTATCTCAATGTCGAGATTGACGGTCCTGAACGAGGGGGAATCCGATGTCCGCGCTGACGCTGCGCGCCCACACCCAGCACGACACCCACAGCGACACTCACAACGACGCCCAGAGCGACGCCCGCCACGGCACCCGCACCGCCGCACCGCAGCCGGCCGGCACGGGGGCGGCTCCACGCCGCCAGGTGCCGGTCGCGTGGCTGGCGCTGCTGGCCACCCCGATCGCCGCGAGCGCCAACAGCCCGGTCCTGATCCTTCCCGAGATGGCCGGCTCGCTAGGCGTCCGCACGGCCACCGCGACCTGGCTCGTCACCGTCTTCGCCTGGGCCATGGCCGTCGGCACACCGCTGATGGCCGGCCTCCTGCGGCGCCGCGGCCTGGGCAGCACGCTCCGGCTGAGCACCGCCCTGATCGTGGCCGGCACCGCGGTCGTCGCCGCGGCGCCCTGGCTGCCGCTGGCGATGGCCGGCCGGGCGGCCCAGGCCGCGGGAGGCGCCGGCCTGGTCACCGCGGCGATGAGCCTGGCGGGCTCGATCCGCCGGATGGGCGTGATCACGGCGGGCTTCGGGACGCTGGGCGCGGTCGGCCCGCTGCTCGGCTCGGCCGTCGCCGGGACGGCCTCCTGGCGGCTGTCCCTCGCGGTGGGGGCCGTCGCCCTCCTCGCCGTGCCGGCGGTCATGCGCCGCGCCGACCTGTCCGCTCCCCCGCAGACCACCCGCTTCGACGGCCGGGGCGCCGCGCTGCTGGTCCTGCTGGCCACCGCCCTGGTGCTCGTCCCGCGCTACCCGCTCCCGGCGATCACCGCCTCGCTGGCAGCGGCAGCACTGCTGGTCCTCCACGTCCGGTCCAACCCCACCGGCTTCGTCCCGCTGTCGCTGCTGCGCACCCGGACGTTCGTCCTCGCCGCCCTGCTCGCCTGCACCGTCTCGACCTCGTACTTCACGCTGCTCTTCACCGTCCCGCAGCTGCTGCGCGAGCGGACCGGCTGGTCCACCTCCACCGTCGGCACCGGCCAGATGGCCGCCCTCCTCGCCGGTTCGGCGCTCGCCATGGCGCTGGCCGCGGCCTCGGCCCGGATAGGCCGCCGGCGGGTCCTGGCGATCGTGCTCACGGTCGGCGCACTGGCCCCGCTCACCGCCGCGCTGACCCCCTGGGCCCCGCTGCTCCTGCCGGTCGCGACCCTGGCCGTCCTCGCCACGAGTGCGGGCCAGGCGACGCTGGCGGTGTCCGCCACCCAGGCCACCTCGGCCGCCCAGCGGCCCACGGCGATCGGTCTGTTCAACCTCTGCTACCAGCTGGGCGGCGCCTTCGGCCCGGCGATCGCAGCCCTGATCACGCTGGGCGGCTGACCGGCCGGGCCGGCCGGGACCGCAGCCGTCGTCCGACCGGGCCGTCGTCGGGCGGCGGCTGTGGGCCCTGTCCGGCCGTAGGCTGGTGGAGGCCGGCGGAGGAGGAGTGATGGACCCGCTGTCCGCTGGACGCACCCGGGCGACGACCGCGCCCGTACGAGGCTCCGGACGACCCGCCCGGCTGCGGTTCGACGGCTGGATCGCCGGGATCGGGACGACCTCCGGCACCCGCCTGGTGGTGGGCCACTGGCCGGGCTCGCCGTTCGGACCGTTCACCGACGTCATGATCGAGCACCCGGACGGAGACCGGCTCCTGCTGGCCCCCACCCGGCGGACGGCCGAGTTCGTCGCCGGGACGTACACCTTCGACCGGGTGCTGATCGCACCCGTCCGCGTCGAGCCGGGGCCGGTGGACTGGCGGATCGCGGCAGGCCCGCTCGACCTGCACTTCACCGTCGGGCGAAGGGACGCCCTCGGACACCTGCTCCGGGCCGTCCCGGCTCCGATCGCCGCCCGTCCGGCGTGGACCGCCGTGACCGACCCGCTCGCCCGCCTCCTGCTGGGTGTGCGCACCCGGGGCACGGCCGGACGGGGCCGGCGGGAGTGGTACGGCGTCCGCGACCTCCACCGGCTCACCACCGCCGCCGCCGTCTTCGAGGACCGGGAACTCGGCCCGCTCGCGCCGGTCGCACCCGTGCGGTTCGGCTTCGGGTCCACGCCCCGCACGCCCTGCCTGGTCCGCGTCACGACCACGGTGGCCGTGCGCTGACGCCGGCACCCGGCCACCTGAGCACCCTCCGCGGCCGAGGCACCCGACGCACCCGCCGCGGCCCGGCACCGGCACCGGCAGGTCGACGGCCGACCAGCGTCACCGCGTGGCGAACTCCAGCGCGACGACGGAAGGGCGGCGGGTGGAGAACGGCGGGACGGCGAGCGCGAACGGCAGCAGGGCGCCCACCAGGCCGCGGCCGCCGGTCGGCCGGACGTCGCGGACCGCGGCCACCGCCGGGCCGGCGGTGCGGAGCTTGCCGCGCTCGTCGGCGTCCATCGCCCAGGGCATCGGCGGCGGCTGGTAAGCGTGGCTGCGCATCCTGCCGGTGAGGGTCAGGTGGCTGAACCAGCGGGGGACGGCGTCCAGCAGGAAGGTCGCCCCCGGGAGGCGTTCGGCGCAGCCCGCGATCAGGGCCCGCACCTGCATCGGCGGGAGGTACATCAGCAAGCCCTGGGCGGAGACCAGGACGGCGCGGCTGCGGTCCACCTCGTCGGCCCAGGAGAGGTCGGTGGCGTCGGCGGCCAGGTGCCGCCGGCGCGGGCCGGGCGGCAGCAGCCGCTCGCGCAGGGCGACGGCCTCCGGCAGGTCGACGCCGAGCCAGCGGGCCCGGCCGTTGTCGACCCGCCAGTACTGGGTCTCCAGCCCTTCCCCCAGGGAGACGACGGTGCCGCGTGGCTCGCGGGCCAGGAAGTCCGCCACCTCGCGGTCGAAGCAGGACGCCCGCAGCGCCTGCAGCTGGGCCTGGGTGTCGCTGGTGCCGAAGCGGTCGGCGAACGGGAAGTCGATCCGGTCGACGAGCTCGACGGCCTTCGGGTCGTGCAGCACCGCGTCGGGGCGGCGGGCCTCGACGGCCCGATACCACAGCGTCCACAGCGCCGTCTCCGGCACCGCCCCCAGCTCCGGCCGCTCCCCGCTGCTCATCACGCGCTCCCTCGGACGTCTCGGACCTGCTCCCGGCGTGGACCCGCCGATTCTGACACCTGCGGGGAGGCGAACCCGGCGCGCGCCGCGGCGGCGCGCCGGTGGCGGTTGCGGTGCCGGTCGCGGCAGCGGCCGGCGGTGGCGGCAGCGGCAGCGGCAGCGGTCGACGGTGGAGGCCTTGACGCGCCGCCGGCCGCGGTCGGCTCAGCCGACGCTGAACGCGCCGTCCGGCGGCGGGGGCGAGTCGGTCGCCTCGGCGTCGGTCACCGCCGCCGTGCGGCCGGTGAACGCCGCCAGGTCGGCGCCGTCCGTCAGGCGGGCAGGGAAGATGTCGGCGGCCACGCGGCGGGAGAGATCCGCCACCGGCAGCGGGGCGGCCGAGCCGACCAGCAGGATGTTGCCGTAGCGGCGGCCGCGCAGCACCGGGGCCTCCGCGACCAGGCAGACCTCGGGGAAGACGGCGCGCACCGTCGCCGCCTGGGCGCGGGCGAAGGCGAGCGGCGGGCCATCGGCGAGGTTGGCGGCGTAGTAGCCGCCGGGGCGCAGCGCAGCGGCCGCCAGGCGCAGGAACTCCACGGAGGTGAGGTGCGCGGGGGTGCGCGAGCCGTGGAAGACGTCGGCGACCACGAGGTCCAGCGTGCCGGCCGGGACGTCGGCCAGAGCGGCCCGCGCGTCGCCGACCACCGCGGTCACGTCCACGCCCGGCCCCTGCCAGGGCAGCTGCTCCTCGATCAGGGCGAGCAGCGGACCGTCCACCTCGACCACCCGCTGCCGGGAGCCGGGGCGGGTGGCTGCGAGGTAGCGGGGCAGGGTGAGGGCGCCGCCGCCGAGGTGGAGGGCGTCCAGCGGCTGCCCGGCCGGGGCGATCGCGTCGACCAGGTGACCGAGCCGCCGGGTGTACTCGAACTCCAGGTGGGTGGGGTCGTCGAGGTCGACGTAGGACTGCGGGGTGTCGTCCAGGGTGAGCAGCCAGCCGCCGTCGCGGTCGATGTCGGGCATCAGCCGGGCCTGCCCGAGGTCGGTCCTGCGCGCGACCGGCAGCCGCTCCGCACCGCTCACGCGGAGGTCCGGCCGGCCACCGGTGCGTCGCCGGCGGGGCCGTCGGCCGGAGCGTCGGGAGCCGGCAGGTAAGTGGCGAGCCAGCGGTCCAGCTCGGTGAAGGTCTGGGTGCGGGCGGCCTCGCCGGAGAGGACGAGGTCGTGCATGCCGCCCTTGATCCGGATGACGGTGACGTGCCGGCCCAGGCGCGGGCCCAGGGCGGCGATGTCGTCGGCGCGCAGCACCCCGTCGGCGTGGTGCAGCGCGGCGTGCCACTTGGTGGTGGCGATCGAGGCGGTGGACGCCATCAGCAGGACCGGCACGTCGATGCCGATCCCGGCGCGGACCTCGCGCTGGCCCCGGTTGATCGCCGCCAGCCAGCCCGCGAACAGCGGGAAGCCCTCGGCGGGCTTGAGGCGCAGGTCGAAGTCCCACTCGCCGCGGTGGTCACGGTGCAGGCTGTGGGTGTAGTGGGGGTTGAGCGAGGAGGGCAGCACCCGGGTCGGGGAGAGCCGGGCGATCGCCGAGACCGCGGGCCCGCCGACGGTGCGCACGGCCGGGGCGGTCGGCAGCGCGAGGAACGGGCTGTTCAGGAAGAGCGCGTCGACCAGCCCGCGGCCGGCCCGTCGCCCGGCCCACAGGGCGCCGACCAGGCCGCCGGTGGAGTGGCCGTTGAGCAGCAGCCGGCGGTGGCCGTCCTCCTCGCGGATGATCCGGACGGCGGCGTCCAGCTCCTCGTCGTACTCGGAGAGGTCGCGGACGAAGTTCGGCGAGTGGTGCGGGCGCAGCGACCGGCCGTACTTGCGCAGGTCGAGGGCGTAGAAGGAGTAGCCGAGCTCGACGTAGTGGTCGGCGAGGTGGGTCTGGAAGAAGTAGTCGTTGTAGCCGTGCACGTAGAGCACGGCGCGGTCCGAGCCCTTCACCAGCCGGCGCACCAGGGTGGCGCTGACCGCGCCCTCCGCGTCGGCGGCGAGCGGCAGCTCGGCGGCCTCGTAGGGAGCGCCCAGGACGTCTTCTCGGAATTCCATGCCTGCCCGCTCCCGGCTCTCTGCTCGGACTGCCCCGACGCGCCGCTCCCGGACCGGCCGGTCCGGGAGCGGCGCTCCTGTCGGACCGACGATACCGGCCGGTAGCCGGGTGCGCGGTACCGGCTGCCCGGTCGCCCGCGGGGTCGCCCCGCCCGCTCCCCCGCTCCCGGTGCGCCTGCTGTGCGCCCGCGGTTCTGTGGAACGCTGCCCGGACCAGAGTCACTCCCCTTGTCAGTGACGCGAGTTGAGGAGCCAGCATGCCGAACGGAGACGCGCCGCGGGCCGGACACGGCGACCCGTCCCTGTACCGCACGCCCGCCGAGGCGATCGCCGCGCCGCCGGAGCGGTTGGCGTACGTCGCGGGGTTCGACCGGTCGGCGCGGCGGCCGGACGCGCTGATCACCGTCGACACCGATCCGGGATCGCCGACCTACGGACGGGTGCTCAACTTCACCGACATGCCGGAGCCGGGCGACGAGCTGCACCACTTCGGCTGGAACGCCTGTTCCAGTGCGCTGGCGCACGCCTGCCACCGGGACCCCGAGCGGCGCTACCTGCTGCTGCCTGGGCTGCGCTCCTCCAAGCTGCACGTCCTCGACACCCGGCCGGACCCGGTGCGGCCGCGGCTGGTGAAGACCGTGCCGGCCGAGGAGCTGGCGGCCCGGGCGGGGTACTCGCGCCCGCACACGCTGCACTGCGGGCCGGACGGCGTCTTCCTGTCCTGCCTCGGCAGCGGGGCGGGGGCCGACGGCCCGGGCGGGGTCGCCCTGCTCGACCACACCACGTTCGACGTGCTGCGCGCCTGGGAGACGGAACGCGGACCGCAGCACTACGCCTACGACGTCTGGTGGCACCTGGGCAGCAACGTGGGGGTGACCAGTGAGTGGGGCACGCCGTGGATGGTGGAGGACGGGGTGGTGCCGGAGCTGCTGCTGGGCCGCAAGTACGGGCACGCGCTGCACTTCTGGGAGCTGGACTCGGGGCGGCACCTGCAGCGGATCGACCTCGGGGACCAGTACCAGATGGTGCTGGAGCTGCGGCCGGCGCACGACCCGCAGGCCGAGTGGGGGTTCGTCGGCGTGGTCGCGAACGTCGAGGACCTCTCCTCCTCCGTCTGGCTCTGGTACCGGGAGGGCCCGGCCTTCACCGCCCGCAAGGTGATCGAGATACCCGCCGAGCCGGCGAAGGCCGAGGACCTGCCGCCCGCGCTGCAGCCGTTCGGCGCGGTGCCGCCGCTCGTCACGGACATCAACCTGTCGGTGGACGACCACTGGCTGTACGTGTCGGCCTGGGGCACCGGGGAGCTGTTCCAGTACGACGTCTCGGACCCGTTCCGCCCGCGCCTGGCGGCGTCGGTGCGGCTCGGCGGGGTCACCGCGCGGACGCCGCACCCGGCGGAGCCGGAGCGGCCGCTGAGCGGTGCACCGCAGATGGTGGAGATCAGCCGGGACGGGCGGCGGCTGTATGTCACCAACTCGCTGTACGGGGCCTGGGACGACCAGTTCTACCCGGACGGCATCGAGCCGTGGATCGTCAAGCTCGACGCCGACCCCCGGACCGGCGGGCTGACCGTCGACCGGCGGTTCTTCCCGCACGGCGACGAGTTCCGGGGGCTGCGGGTGCACCAGACCCACCTGGCGGGCGGGGACGCTTCGTCGGACTCGTACTGCTACCGGTAGGGCGGGGGCGCGCGCGGGGGCGCGGGGCGTGGTGGGCACGGGGGCGGGCGGTGGCGGACGGGCCGGGGTCGGCAGAGCCCGGCGCAGCGGGCGGGCGGCACCGGCCGCGGAAGGCCCGCCGCCCCGCCGCCCCGGCTCAGCGGCCGAGCACCGGATCGTGGTGGACCCGGGCGGGCGGCAGGCCGGCGGCCACCAGGCGGCTGCGGACCTCGTCCACCATCCCGGCCGGGCCGCTGACGCAGGCCAGGTGGTCGCTCCAGTCGCCCCTGCGCCCGATCGCCTCGGCCAGCCGGCGACCGCCCACCGCGCCGGGCGCGGGGCCGCCTGCGGGACCGCCCACCGGATCGCCCACCGGATCGCCCACCGGGCCGTCGTCGGCGACCGGGATCAGCTCCAACCAGGGCTTGCGCCCGCCGAGTTCGGACAGGGCCGGCCAGTCGTAGAGGTCGGCCCGGTCCCGGGCGCCGACGAAGAGGTGGACCCGCCGCCCGCGGGGGCGGTGCTCGGCCAGTTCCTCGACGATCGCCTTCATCGGCGCCAGCCCGGTGCCGCCGGCGACCAGGAGCAGGTCCCGGGTGTCGTCCGCGGGCATCAGGGAGCCGCGCGGCGGGCCGAGCCGCAGCCGGTCCCCGACCGCGGTCCGCTCGACCAGCGCCTCGCTCACCCCGCCCGGCCCGGTGCGGCGGACGTGGAACTCCACCTCGTTGTCCGCACGCGGCGCGCAGCCCATCGAGTACTGCCGCCAGGTGTGCGGCAGCAGCGGGTGCTCGACGGTCCCGTACTGGCCGGCCCGGTAGGGGTAGGGCTCGCCGGTGCGCACCCGCAGCACGGCGACGTCCGGGCGGCGGCGCTCGTGGCCGACCACCACGGCGTGCCAGTACGGCGGTTCGGTGAGCGCAGACTCGGCGCCGGCGACCATCGCCTCGACGGCGAAGCGCAGCATCCGCACCCACGCCGCCTCCAGCTCCTCGTTCCACTGCGAGCCGGCGCGGTGCCGGATCGCCGCGCAGAGCGCCTCCTCGAAGGCCTCGTAGTGAACCGGCCGGACACCGAGCTTGCGGTGGTCGCGGCCGAGCCGGCCGAGCGTGCCGGCGAGTTCGGAGGGCCGGTCGAGATGCTCGACGAGGTAGGTGAACATCCTCTCCAGGTGGGCCTGTTGGAACTCCATGGAGGCCGGGAAGAGCGAGCGCAGGTAGGGGCGGCGCAGGAACATGAACCGGTAGAGGTGGTCGATCAGGTCCGCGAACGGGGTGACCGGGCCGAGGGTGCGCAGGATCAGCCGCTGGTCGGCCGCACCGTCGTAGGGCGCGCCCTCGTGCGCCGCTCCCGGGAAGGCGGGCTCCTGGACGGCGGGTGCCGGGAACGCGGGTGCCGGCGCGAGGATCTGCC
Source organism: Kitasatospora sp. NPDC090091 (assembly GCF_044747365.1). Lineage (NCBI taxonomy): Bacteria > Bacillati > Actinomycetota > Actinomycetes > Kitasatosporales > Streptomycetaceae > Kitasatospora > Kitasatospora sp. NPDC090091. Next base: position 150,466 of record NZ_JBIVDY010000016.1, on the reverse strand, counting down.
GGCGAAGGCGCATGGCATGGTGGCGCGCGATCAACCGGTCGTACTCGGTGGACGCGGCGCTGCTGCTGATCTCCATGCCCGGCAGCCTAATCATCCGTCAGATGGCTTGTGGACATGCCCAGTTCACCTTCCGAACCGGCCCGTTCGGCGCACCGGGCCGGTTTCGGGCAGGGCAGGGCCCGGACGGTGCGCAGGTCCAGTGAACGTCCCGGCGGAGGGTCCCGGACAGGGCCGGTGGTCCCGGCCCTTCCGGGACCACCGGACTAACGGGGCCGCTCCGCCGGGGACTCCCGGCCCTCGGCGGGGGCGGCCGGCGTGGCGGATCCCACACCCTCGGCCGGCCCGGTCGCGGCCCAACTGGCGAGCAGCCGGAGCGACTCGGCCGAGGGAGTGCCGGGCTCGGCGTGGTAGGTGACCAGCACCTGATCCGGATCGCCGGCCGGCCGCAGCGTCTCGTAGCGCAGGGTCAGCCGGCCGACCACGGGGTGGTGCAGGTCCTTGGTGCCGTGGCCCTTGTCCCGGATGTCGTGCGCGGCCCAGAGCCGCCGGAAGTCCGCGCTCTTCAGGGAGAGTTCACCGATCAGCGAGGCCAGCCGGGGATCGTCGAGGTCCCGGCCGGCCTCCAGCCGCAGGATGCCGACCACGTCCGTGGCCTTGCCCTCCCAGTCGTCGTACAGCTCGCGCGCCACCGGGTCGAGGAAGACGTGCCAGGCCATGTTCCGCTGCTCCGGCGGCATCCCGGAGATGTCGCCGAGCAGCGCGTTGCCGAGCCGGTTCCAGGCGACGACGTCCAGCCGCCGTCCGAGCACGTACGCGGGGACGCCCTCCATCGCGTCGAGCAGTTGCTGCAGGGCAGGCCGCACCTGCTGCGGGCGGGCCGCCGCGGCGCGTCCGCTCCGGCGGCGGGGCGGCTTGGTGAGCCGCTGCAGGTGCTCGCGCTCGGCGGGGGTGAGCCCAAGGGCGCGCGCGATCGAGTCCAGCACAGCCGTGGAGACGCTCTCGCCGTGGCCCTGTTCGAGCCGGATGTAGTACGCCGTGCTCACGCCCGCCAGCTGCGCCAGCTCCTCGCGACGCAGCCCGGGCACCCGCCGGCGGGTGCCGTAGTCCGGCAGGCCGACGTCCTCCGGCCGCAGCCGGGCCCGGCGGGAGCGGAGGAATTCGCTGAGTTCGGTGCGCGGGTCCATGCGGCCCAGTATGAGGGTGAGCCTGCCAGTCGTACGTTGGCCGCTCGTACGCTGCCCGCGCGTAGGTTCGGTGGTCGTACGCGGGACCGTCGTACGACAACCGCTGACCTGGTTGCCCCTGCCGCGTCGGCGCAGGCTGAAGCACATGACGAACACGATCGACACCGCGAACACCACCACCGCCGCGACCACCGCAGACCTGGCGGCCGGTGCCGGACCGCGCACCGTCGCCGCGTACGCCGCCCCGGCGCCGAAGGCCCCGCTGGAGCGGACCACCGTCCCGCGCCGGGCGCTGGGCGCGAACGACATCCTGATCGACATCCGCTTCGCCGGCATCTGCCACTCCGACATCCACCAGGTCGCCGAGGAGTGGGGCGACGGCATCTTCCCCATGGTCCCTGGCCACGAGATCGCCGGCGTGGTCGCCGAGGTCGGCCCCGGCGTGAGCCGCTGGGCCGTCGGCGACCGGGTCGGCGTCGGCTGCTTCGTCGACTCCTGCCGCGAGTGCGACAACTGCCGGGCCGGCCTGCAGCAGTACTGCACCGGCACCCCGGGCGCGGTCTACACCTACAACGGCATCGGCCACGACGGCGAGCCGACCTACGGCGGCTACTCCACCCAGCTGGTCGTGGACGAGGGGTACGCGCTGCGCATCCCCGACGCGCTGCCGCTGGACGTCGCCGCGCCGCTGCTCTGCGCCGGCATCACCCTCTACTCACCGCTCAACCACTGGGGCGCCGGGCCGGGCCGGAAGGTCGCCGTCGTCGGCCTCGGCGGGCTCGGGCACATGGGCGTGAAGATCGCACACGCCATGGGCGCCGAGGTCACCGTGCTCAGCCAGTCCCTGCGCAAGCGCGAGGACGGCCTGAAGCTCGGCGCGGACCACTACCGCGCCACCTCCGACCCGGCCACCTTCACCGAGCTGGCGGGCACCTTCGACCTGATCGTCAACACCGTCTCCGCCGACCTCGACCTGAGCGCCTACCTCGGCCTGCTGAAGACCGACGGCACCCTGGTCCAGGTGGGCGCACCGGAGAAGCCGGTCAGCATCAATGCCCACACCCTGCTGACCGGCCGCAAGTCCGTCTCCGGCTCGATGATCGGCGGCCTGCCGGAGACCCAGGAGATGCTGGACTTCTGCGCGGCCCACGGAATCGGCGCCGAGATCGAACTGATCCGCGCCGACCAGATCAACGACGCCTACGCCCGCGTCCTCACCAGCGACGTCCGCTACCGCTTCGTCATCGACACCGCCACCATCTGACCGCGCCCCGCAGCCGCACCCCACAGGCCGCGCCGGAGCCCCATCACGGCCCCGACGCGGCCTCCGGCGTACAGCGACGCCTCGCATTCGCCCGAGTAATTCCAGTGAGCGAAACCGACTCCCGGACAAGGGTGTCAAAACTCCGCCTTCAGTGGGACGGTGGAGGGAAGAGATGTCCAACCATCGCCAGCCGGATTCCCGACCCGACAAGGCTGCGGTGCGTGATCCGGCCATCATCCACCGTCACCAGCCACTCCTCGTCGGCGGCTCTGCGCCGAACAAGAAGACCGAGCGAGTGTGAGTTCTTGGATCGAGGCGGTGCGCCATGTCGGCACCGATTCAGAGAAACCGCTATATCCAACCGAAGCGATCCTCATTACGGCGCTTCAACTCCCCCAACGGGTCCGCTCCATCAACCCAGCTTGGGTTCGCCAGTCGGCAAATGGAGGAGGAATCCAAGGAGCTACTCTTCCGCTTGCTTGACAATCCTGACCTGTGGCGCGAACGCGCGGTCGAACAGATTGAGCTCACCGATGAGCTTTGGTCTGACCGCGAGCGAGTAATCGACGTCAAGCCATTCACCGAAGTGGCCGCCACGCGAGACCACAACGGCGATCCAAAACCCGAAGCGATTGAGATCGGAAGAATTCTAGAAGGACTCGAGGAGCGCAATGATGGAGCTGGACGCGGAAGATTCGCCGAGGTTCTGCTTCCCATCACATCACTGCCCAAGATGCCGATTCTGGCCTTTGAGGTCAAGGTAGACGGCAACCCGATCCACCGAGTTCCGAGAGACGCGAACGGAGATCTCCAGGCTCGCTACTTCGCCCACCTGGCCAGGCGTGCAGGATACCGGGCCCCCATCAGCGAAATGCTATTGCTCCTACTTTCCTGCATCTTCAGCTTCTCGTCAAGCACATGGAGGGATTTCGAGCACGATAGCCGACGGCCGCACTCCTTGATCGCACGGTTCTTCAAGGGCAATTTGGAGACTTACGATCCGGTCTATGACTACATCCAACGCAGACAAGGCAGCGACAAGAAGATCGACGCCGCCATGTATGCGCGGTGGCAGAGGATATCTGGCGAGATCCGCGACAGAGTGGTGCTCCGGCACGTCACCCCGAACGTCAGAAGCGCTGCAGAGAATCCACTCCTAGCCATCCCCAAACTGTGCCGAAGGCTTCCAAAGCTCCAGGAAGACGACACAACCCAGGAGGACTACATAACCGCCGTCCTCATGGACCTTCGAGATGTTCTGAGATTCGCCCAAGGCGAACTCCAAGCCGATCCCTTAAATCTGCATAGTCCAGCATACAAGCTTGTATCAACTTACGCCTCATACGGCCGACGCTGGGAGGCCGTGGCCAAATGCAGAATTCCCCTTGACAGGCCGCTCAAGATATCGGTCAAAGACCGGCGCATGATGGATTTCCACTCCCCGGAGCACCATTCGCTATTCTCCCGAAAGATCGAGGACAGGCGCTCGGTAGCCCACTACCAGATATCATTCGCAGACGCCGTATCGAACCATCTGCACATCACGATTCCTGACCAGCACGTCCAGTTCAAGCCACGGAGGTGCCGAGCCCGGGACAACACCTGGAACCACTTGTCCCCACAGGTCGCCGGATCACCCGATGACGAGCAAAAGACGCGCGAGTCGTATTCTCGATACGACACGAAGCCGCGTGTCGACCAAATCTGGATCGAGCTCCATCTGTGTCAGATCTGGGTTCGATCCTCGGCCACGATCGGTGTTGCCCTCGCGACGGCCGCCGCCCTGGTTCTGCTGATCCACTTCGCTTGGGGCTTCCTCTGGTGGCACTACGATCCCAACGCAAGGCTCAATGGAGCAGACGTCGTGGCCATTCTCTTGCCAGTTACGGTCGCAGCATCTCTCGCACTGGCTCGAGAATCATCGACGCTCGGAATGCGAGTCAAGAGCAACAAGCAGTACGTCCTCATGGCAGCCTTGGGCGCATTGTGGGTGGTCACGGTCATTGCCTATTTCCAGGACCGCATCGCGATCGACACACTTCACCAGGCGCACGCACAGGCCGCGGCCCAGTATCAGCTCCTCCTCGCCGCCAGACCCAGCGGATCCGCGTGCAACACCACCTCGTTGGTGCTGCGTTGCCTGACCCGTTCATGACTGCTGTCTCGCACTCGGGTCACAGAACCGTCGAGGGCGGGTCTGCCAGCCAGGAGTGCCAGACGTGAAGGGTGTTCGGCAGGTCGGGGCGGTCGAGGAGCCGGAGCACGTACCCGGCGTGGCACCGTGCCCAGGGACTGTCCGATCCAGCCGCCCGGGCGAGTCTGTCGCGCAGGTCCGCGCTGTCGACGGCCCGGGCGATCCGGACGTATTCGCGGTCCTTGCAGCGATACGCGCGGTGGACGACGATCTCGATCAGGTCGGTGAGCTTGGCCCTGACGGCCTCGTCGTGGTCGGCGAGGGCCAGGTACCGGATGAACCGTTCCTTCGTCCCCCATGCCTTCGCGTGCTGCGTCCACTCCTGCGGGTATCGCGCTTCCCACTCCAGGAAGAGCAGCGCATAGGGCAGCCCCGGCCACGTGGCCAGCTCGGCACCAGCAGGGCCGCCCCACAGCCCGTCGGGCAGCGAACGATTCTGGGCCCGCTTCCACACCCCGTGCGCCTGCAGAACGGCCGGCTCCCGGTACTGCTCGTCCGTTCCCAAGGGACGCGTCAGCCACAGCATCTCGTTGTACCGGTCGAGCGCGCCCGCGACCGTCCTCCGCGCCTCGGCCAGCCGGGCGAGCGCCGCGGCTCGGTCGGCCGGATCGTCCGCCGTCAGCCCGAACGCCCAGCCCAGTCGCTCGTGCCATGCGCAGGCGTCGTCCGCATCGGCAACCGGTTCCTCAGTCACACCGAAGATCATCCCCCAGGGCCCGGCTTCGCCGGAGCCCGGGTATCCACGGCGCCCCGCCTCCGGTGCTCTCCATCGCCGGGGGCGGGGCGTCGTGGTGGGGCCGGACCGGGGTCAGGCTTGGGCCGGTCCGGGGGTCTTGCGGCGGAATCGGCGCCGGCGTGCGGGCTGGTCGGGGAGCCAGCCGAAAGTGAGGCAGGCGCCCAGCACTCCGATGATCATGCCGATCAGGAAGCCGCCCAGGTTGGAGGTGATCCAACTGGCCAGCGAGCTGAGCACGGCGAGGATCGAGTAGAAGAGCCGCTGGGTGGGGTTGACCAGGATCAGCACGCCGCAGATCACCATCACGACCGGCACCAGGTAGCCGGCCAGCCCCTGCATCCCGATGTGCAGGACGACGGGCAGCGGGGCCCGCAGGGTGAAGAGGATCTCCGCGCCGCCGAGCAGCACCAGCAGGCCGCCCCAGAACGGGCGCCGGCCCCGCCAGCCGCGCCACCCGGGTCGGGTCCGGGCCGCCGGCGCGGCCTCGGGTTCCCCGGTGGGCGCAGCCTCCGCGGCCGCCGTGGTGCCTTTCCCGGCCGGGCCGGCGGCGTCGGGTACGGGGTCGGCCACCGTCAGCAGCCCTCCGAGCTGAAGCTCAGCCGCAGGTTGGGCAGCTTGAACGCCCCCGCGGTGGTGGCGTAGTTGTGCTGGCGCAGGTTGCGGATGTTGACGGTGTCGGCCTGCTGTCCGAACACGCCCGGCAGGCCCTTCACGCCGGCCTTGGTGAACGTGCTGGCGTCGCCGCCGATCTCCAGGTTGGTGAACGACGCGTCACCGGAGAGCAGGTCCGAGTCGGTGGTGAGGTCGGTGGCGGTGACGGGGGTGCCCGCGTCGCCGGCCTTGATCAGCAGGTTGATGCCGCCGAGGTCGACGCTCTGGCACAGCTTGGTGAGCGAGGCCTGCTTGATCGCGGAGACGGCGACCAGGACCTGCCCGCCGGTGTCGCCCTGGTTCGGACTGTCCTCGATCATGTGGTCCAGGCTGCCGAACTGCTCGAAGCCGACGCCCTCCAGGTTGTCGGCGGTGACGGTGAACGGCATGCCGGAGATGGCGAACTGCGCGGCGAGCACGCCCTGCGCCGTGAGGGTCATCAGGACCGCCCCGGCGGCGACGGCGGGAACAGCCATCAGCGCGGTGCGCCTCAGCCGGACCCGGCCTCTTCTCGCGACGGGCGCGTCGGTGCTCTCGGGCGTGGGGGCGGCGTCCTCGGACGTGGCCATGTGTGCTCCCTCGGGTGGTGGGAAGTGCAGGCACTGGCACGTTGCCCTGGCGCGGACAGCGTTCTGCGGCCCGACCGGTGGCCCGCCTCTCGGCAGCGGGGCGGGCCGGTCGGACCGCAGTGGGTCACTGGGAAGCTACTGCCCGGTATCCGGCGGGTCAATACGGGTGCACGAAGGATCATCGTCCGCATCCGGACCGGCCGCCGTGACCTGCGGCGGAGCGGTCGGCGGCGCTGAATTCGCCGGCGCCGGAGGCGCCGCGGGCACTGCCGTGAGCCGCCGGTGGGCCTCGGCCGGACCGAGGAAGGGCGCCAGGCAGAAGAGGCTCAACGCCGGCAGCAGATCGGGCAGTTGATCCGTCCGGCCGGCGTCGATCGCGCGGTGCAGGGTCCGGTAGACGCCACCCACGACCGCGTCCACCAACGCCTCCACTCCCACCCCGCCCGGCGGTTCGGGCACCTCGGCGAAGAACGCCCGGAAGCGGGTGAGGAGTTGGGCGATCTCACGACGTCCGGCCGGGCCGACCGCCTCGATCTCGATCACCGCCATGGTCGCGAACGCCGGGACGCCCGCGAGCAGGTTGAGCAGCGCGCGCAGCGACTCTCGGATCCCGGTGCACCAGTCCGGCGCCGCGGCGAACGCGGCCGCCATCCGCCGGATCACCACCCCCGTGCCGTGCCGGTGGGCGGCCAGGAAGGCGTCCTCCTTCCCGCTGAACAGCTCGTAGAAGACCGGCCTGGTCACGCCGGCCGCGCGGCAGATGTCGCTCACCGTGGCGTGCTGGTAGCCCTGTTGGGCCACGGTGTGGACCAGCCCGTCGAGCAGCCGCTCCCGCTGGGTGGCGGCGACCACGTCGGGCGGCAGCCGGCTCGGGCCGCGCTTGATCGAGCGGGCCGGGTCGCGGCCGGTGCGCGCGCCCGGCAGCAGCAGCGCCTCGGCGGCTGGAACGGCATCCGAGTTCATCGCCAACTCCCGTGCTTTGTCTTGACATTGACGCAAGGGCGGGTTTACAACACTCGCAGGTTTCCAATCGGGCGGCGTCGAGCCGCCGGAGGCCTTCACGCGTTCCGACTGTTCAGTATGGCGAACGCATGCCCGGCGGTGGCAGCCGTCGACGTGCACCCACGCAATCCCTGCACCAACTCGCCGTACGGGCGGGCCCGTGGCGCCGGGTCCGCCGCATCAGCGGACGCGCCTTCCCCCACATGCGCCGACGCGCGCCGCACCCCCGTGCGGCCCGCGGGCTCCCCCACCGACTCCGCACGGAGAGAGGCACCCTCATGCGCATCCGCCGTACCCTCGGCGTCGCGGCCCTGGCCGCCGCCGCCCTGACCAGCGCCGCGATCACCCCGGCCCAGGCCGCCGGCTCGGCCGTGCTGACCCACACCGCCGTGGGCGGGCCCGACATCGCCGTCGGGGACGTCCTGACCGCCGACCTGGTCGCCGGCTCCTACGCCACCTTCTACTCCAGCGCCACCGGGACGAGCGGCATCAAGTGCGCCACCTCCTCCTTCTCCGCCACCGTCACCGGCAACCCGGCCGCGCCGGGCGTGGCCACCGAGCAGCTGAACAGCCACACCTTCGGCTCGTGCACCGCCAACGTCATCGGTGTCACCTCCGTGCAGAGCGTGACGGTCAACAACCTGCCGTACACCAACTCGGTCAGCGACGCCGCCGGCAACCCGGTCACGCTCGCCCCGACGGCCGCCGGTCCGCTGCAGACCACGGTGGTGCTCAAGACCCTCCTCGGCACCATCACCTGCGTCTACCGCGCGCCCGGCAGCATCGCCGGCACCACCTCGAACACCGGCCAGACCATCGGCTTCGCCTCCCAGGCCTTCAACAAGGTCGCCGGCCCGAGCCTCTGCTTCGCGGCGGGCTACTTCTCCGCGACGTACGGGCCGGTCGTCGACAGCTCGGTCGCCGGCAGCCCGCACGTGTTCATCAACTGAGACCGGCCGAGGCCCGAACGGTCGACCGCCGCCCCGCCGCGGAAGCGCGGCAGGGCGGCACCGCGGCGAGCGGCGGCCGGCGGCCGGCAGGCGGTGCGCGGCGTTCGGCGTGCGGCGACCCCGGTCGCCGCACGCCGACCGGTGTGTCCGGCCAGGTACAGGCAGGCGCAGCCCAGGACGGCCCGGGACAGCGAAGTGACCGGCCGGTAAGGTGCGGGTCACAGGCCACCCGGCGCGGGGCCCGGGGTGCGTGGGCCCGGGTGCCCGGCCACCGGCTCAGGGCACACCGACGGGAGTGGAGCGCATGCGCGGCGAGGGCACGGGGTTCTTCGAGTCGGCGGCGGACGCCGCCGCCAAGCTGGCCGAGACCGGCTACCTGGCTTCCACCGCGGTGGCCACCACCGTCTTCCTCGCCGACCGGCTGGGCAAGCCGCTGCTGGTCGAGGGCCCGGCCGGGGTCGGCAAGACGGAGCTGGCCAAGGCCCTGGCCGAGATCGGCAGGGCCCGGCTGGTGCGTCTGCAGTGCTACGAGGGCATCGACGAGGCCCGCGCGCTCTACGAGTGGAACCACGCCAAGCAGCTGCTGCGCATCACCGCCGGGCGGGACGAGGGCTGGGACCGCGCCCGTACCGACATCTTCGGCGAGGAGTTCCTGCTCACCCGGCCGCTGCTGACCGCCATCCGCGGCGACGAGCCGACCGTGCTGCTGATCGACGAGATGGACAAGGCCGACGTCGAGGTGGAGGCGCTGCTGCTGGAGGTGCTCAGCGACTTCCAGGTCACCGTCCCGGAGCTGGGCACCATCACGGCGACCCGGCGGCCCTTCGTCCTGCTCACCTCCAACGCCACCCGCGAGCTCTCCGAGGCGCTCCGCCGCCGCTGCCTCTTCCTCCACCTCGACTACCCGGACGCCGATCTGGAGCGCCGGATCGTCCGGCTGAAGGTCCCCGGCCTGGACGCGGTGCTGGCCGAGTCGCTGGTCCGGGTGGTCGGGGCGCTGCGGGCGATGGAGCTGCGCAAGGCGCCGTCGGTGGCGGAGACCATCGACTGGGCGCGCACCCTGCTGGCACTCGGCGCGAACACCCTGGACGAGGCGGTGGTCCGCGACACCCTCGGCGTGATCCTCAAGCACCAGGACGACGTGTTGAAGGCCGCCCAGAAGCTCACGCTGGCATGACCGCCCCCGCCCCGCGCCGTCCCGGCGGCACCGGCGCACCGGCCCGAGCGGCCACCCCGGCCCCGGCGGCCGCCACCACCGACAGCACGGCCACAGCCGACGGCACCGACATCGCCGCCCGGCTGACCGGGCTGGTCCGGGCGCTGCGAGGCCACGGCCTGCGGATCGGGCCGGCCGAGACGGTGGACGCAGCCGCCGTGGTCGACGTCCTCGGCCTGGCCGACCGGGAGCAGCTGCGGGCCGGCCTGGCCGCCGCGCTGCTGCGCTCCGAGGGCCAGCGCGGCGCCTACGACGCCACCTTCGACCTCTTCTTCCCGCTCGGCGTCGGCGCTCCGGAGGCCACCCGGGCCGGGTCCGCGGCCGACCCGGAGCCGTCGTCCCCCGACGCCCCCGACGCCCCGGGCGGCCTCCTCGGCGACGCCGGCCCCGAGGGACTGCGCGAGCTGCTGCGCGAACGTCTCGCCGCCGCACTCGCCGCCGACGACCGGGCCGCGCAGGCCCGGCTGGCGGGCGAGGCGGTAGCCGCGTTCGGCCGCTACGGCGGCGGCGCCACCCCGGGCTCGGACGGCTGGTCCGCCTACCAGACGCTCGGCCGGCTCGCACCCGAGACGCTGCTGGCCCGCGTGCTGGCCGCACTGCGCACGGGCCCGGCCGCGGACGTCCCGAGCGCGGTGGCCGACGCGACCGACGTGGCCGACCGCGTGCTCGCCGACGAGATCCGCCGCCGGATCCAGGGCTTCCGGGCCATGGTCGGCACCGAGGCCCGGCGCCGGGTGGCCGAGCTGCGCGGCCCGGAGCGGATCGCCGAGCGGGCGGTCGCGCCCACCGCCGACCGGATCGACTTCCTCACCGCCGGACGCGACCAGCTCGCCGAACTCCGGCGCACCGTCCACCCGTTGGCCCGGAAGCTGGCCACCCGGCTGGCCGCGCAGCGGCGCCGGGCGGCCCGCGGGCAGATCGACCTGCGGCGGACGCTGCGCCGATCGCTCTCCACCGGCGGGGTGCCGCTGCGCCCGGCCTACCGGGTCCGCCGGCCGGCCCGGCCGGAGATCGTGCTGCTCTGCGACGTCTCCGGCTCGGTGGCCGGGTTCGCCGACTTCACCATGCTGCTGGTCCAGGCGATGCGGGACCAGTTCAGCAAGGTCCGGGTGTTCGCCTTCGTCAACCGCACCGCCGAGGTGACCGGCCTGCTGACCGCGGGCGGCACCGACCCGGCCGCATTGGCCCGCCGGATCCTCACCGAGGCCAAGGTGATGGGCTACCACGGCAACAGCGACTACGGCTCGGCGCTGGCCGAGTTCGCCGAGCACCACCTTGACGCGGTCGGGCCGCGCACCAGCGTGCTGGTCCTCGGGGACGCGCGGAACAACCAGCGCGACCCGCAGCCGGACGCGCTGCGCCGGATCGCCGCCCGGGCGCGGCGGGTGTACTGGCTCAACCCGGAGCAGCCCGCGCTCTGGGGCACCGGGGACTCGGCGGCGCCCGTCTACGCGGAGGTGGTGGAGATGCACTCCTGCCGCAACGCCCGCCGCCTCGGCGAGCTGATCGCCCGGCTGCTGCCGCTCTGAGCACGGCTCCTGACCGGACGTCAGAACGCCAGCCGGGCAACCGCGTCGGGCAGCTCGACGACGCGGTTGGGCTCAGCCGTCGAGGTGCCGCAGGAAGTCCAGCAATGCGGCGTTGACCTCGGCCGGGCGCTCCTGCTGCGTCCAGTGGCCCGCGCCCGCCAGCGTGACGTGCCGGTGCAGCTTGGGCGTGAGGTTGTCGAGCAGGAAGGCCATGGCGTCCGGGCCGACCAGCGCCGTCACCATGTCCCGGTCCCCCGCCACGTAGAGCGCGGGCACCTCGACGGCGCGCCCGGCGAAGGCGGCGCCCAGCTCGTTGTTGCGGTCGATGTTCCGGTACCAGTTGAGCGGGCCGGTGAAGGCGTGCTCGCCGTGCTCGGCGTAGTCGGCGACGAAGGCCTCGATGTCGTCCTCGGTGAGCCAGTGGGGCAGCTTCTCCGGGTCGGGCACGGTGTCCAGCAGGGTCCGGCCCTCGGGGACGACCCAGGCGGCGGGCCGCTCGGCCCCCGGCCGGTCGCCGGAGCCGCTGAACAGGATGCGGCGGAAGGTCGAGCGCGGGTCCTGGGCGAGCTCGGCGTCGGCGACGCCCGGCCGCTGGAAGTAGTTCTGGTAGAAGCCGTCGCCGAACCGTTCCCGGGTCTGCGCCAGCGGCGGCAGTCCGGTGACCGGCAGCGGCGGCACGCTGAGGCCGGCCACGCCGCGCACCAGGTCGGGCCGGAGCGCGGCGGCGGCCCAGGCGACGGGCGCGCCCCAGTCGTGGCCGACCACCACGGCCGGCCCGCCGCCGCCGAGCGCGGTGATCAGGCCGGCGACGTCGCCGACCAGGTGGAACATGGTGTAGGCGTCGACGGCCGCCGGCTGCTCGCTGCGGGCGTAGCCGCGCTGGTCGGGGGCGACCACCCGGTAGCCGGCGGCGACGAGCGGGGCGAACTGGTGCCGCCAGGAGTACCAGCTCTCCGGGAAGCCGTGCAGCAGCAGGACCAACGGCCCCTCGCCCTGTTCGGCGAGGTGCAGCCGGACGCCGTTGACCTCGATCTCGCGGTGCTGGATGTCGCCGTAGGCACTGTCGGTGTGCCTGGTCACGTTGGCCACCCCTGCTCCTCAGGTCGCGTCATGTCGTCACGGGCCGGAATCCGTCCGACCGTTCGCTGTCCGTCCTGCCCAACCGGCCGGGCGGGGAACCCCGAATCCCGACCCGAAGCGGCCCGGCAAGGCCCTCCGGGGCCCGCGGCGCCCGGACGGAGCAGCGGGCGGGGCGGCGCGGCGGCCGTGCGGGTACGTTCGCGGTGTGCAGCAGAGGTCACACCACGTCAGGAGGCCCGCGGCGGCCTCGGCCGTCGCCGCGCTGGTCCTCGCCTCCGGAGCGCCGGCGGCCACCGCGCAGGACGCGGTCGGCGTGGTCGGCGGGGAGCGGCTGGGCCGCCCCGCCGTCCAGGTGGCGCCGCTGGCCGGCGCGCCCGCCCTGCCGTCGGCGCTGACCGGGCGCTCCTGGCTGGTCGCGGACGCGGCCACCGGCGAGGTGCTGGCGGCGCAGAACGCCCATCTGCCGCTGCCGCCCGCCAGCACGCTGAAGATGCTGTTCGCGGACACCGTGCTGCCCAAGTTCGACCGCTCGCTGGAGCACCGGGTGGCACCGGCCGAGCTGGCCAACCTGGGCGCGGGCAGCAGCCTGGTCGGCATCAAGGAGAACCTGCCGTACCGGGTGGAGGACCTCTGGCGGGGCGTCTTCCTCAGCTCCGGCAACGACGCCGTCCACGTGCTGGCCCACATGAACGGCGGCCTCGCCCAGACCGTGGCCCAGATGCAGGCCCGCGCGGTCTCCCTGCAGGCCCGGGACACCCACGTGGTCTCGCCGGACGGCTACGACATGGACGGCCAGGTCTCCTCGGCGTACGACCTGACGCTGTTCGCCCGGGCCGGGCTGCGCAACGCCGACTTCCGCGCGTACTGCTCGACCCGGACCGCCCGCTTCCCGGGCGGGGTCGACAAGACGACCGGGCAGCGGACGTCCTTCGACATCGCCAACACCGACCGGCTGCTCGGCAAGTACCCCGGGCTGATCGGGGTGAAGAACGGCTACACCACCAATGCCGGGTCCACCTTCACCGGGGCGGCCGAACGCAACGGCCGCACGCTGCTGGTGACGGTGATGCACCCGGAGGCGCAGGCCACGGTGTACGACGAGGCGGCGAGCCTGCTGGACTGGGGGTTCGCGGCGGTCGGCAAGGTCCAGCCGGTCGGGCACCTGGCGGAGGAACTGGCCGACCCGTCCGCGGTCGAGTCGGCCGGGCCCGGCTCCGGTGTGCTGCCGCACGCGATCCGGCAGGCCGACCGCGCGCTCGGCCCGGGCGGCTGGACGGCCGTCGCGCTGGGCGGTGCGCTGGTGCTGCTGGCCGCCGGCCGGTCGATGATCCACCGACGCCCCGGCCCGGTGGCGGCCGCCGAGGCCGTTCCGGTGCCGGTCGCGTTCACCCGGACGGGCGCCACGGCGCTCGGCGGTTCGACCGCCGTGGGCGGGCGCCGCCGGCGCAGGTCCGTCCGCGCCGCCCGCGCCGTCCGCCGGACGGTCGACTCGGCCCGCCGGCGGCTGCACCGGCCGTGACCGACAGCGGACGCCGACGGACGGGGTACGGCGAAGGACAGGGCCTAGACTTCCCGGCATGAACGCCGCAACGCCCGACCCCGCCCAGCAGGAGCGGCTCGCACGCCTGGTCCGCCTCGCCTCCGGGAGCTACCTGCTGGTGACCACCTACAAGAAGGACGGCACCGGCGTGCCGACCCCGGTCTGGGTGGTCCGCGACGGCGACGCACTGGGCATCTGGACGGTGGCGGACTCCTGGAAGGCCAAGCGGATCCGCAACCGCGCCGACGTCATGGTCGGGCCCTGCGACGTCAAGGGCCGCCCGACCGGCGATCAGTACCCGGCCACCGCCGAGATCCTCGGGGCCGAGCGGACCGCCGCCTACCGGACGCTGCTGCGACAGAAGTACGGCCTCGTGGGCGTGCTGACGCTGCTCGGCAGCCGGCTGCGGCGCGGTGAGCGCGGCACCGTCGGCATCCGGATCACGCTGACCGACTGACGCCCTGCGCCGGGGCCGTCCACGCGGACGCCCCGGGGGGCCGCCCTGGCGCACACCCGCCCCGGCGCGGCCGCGGCGGCGCATCCGCGGTGGGCCCGCTACAGCGGCGCCGACCCGCTACAGCGGCGCCGGCCCGTTCCCGGTGGCCGGTCCGTGCGCGGCGACCCGCCCGGCCGGGGCGTCCCAGCGCTCGGCGCGCTCGCAGGTGTCCAGGATCACCCGGGCGACCAGCGCGGGGTCGTCACTCATCGGCACGTGCCCGCAGCCGGGCAGCCGCACCAGCCGGGCGTCGGGCAGTTCGTGCAGCGCGCGGACGCCCTGACGCCGCAGCAGGATGCGGTCCCGGGAGCCCCAGGCGACGCTGACCGGCAGCGCGGCGAGGTCCCCGCTGAAGCGCAGGCCGCGGCCGGCCGACAGGGTGGGCTCGAACCCGGTCGCCTCCCGCAGCGCCCTGGTCTCGGCGGCCGCCGCGGCGGCATCGCGCCGCCCCGGGCGCGCGTAGATGGTGGAGACCAGCCCCGCCCGTCCGACCCGGGTGCGGGCCAGCCGTTCGACGACGGACGGCGGCAGCAGCCGCGCGCCGACCCGCATCCCGCCGAGGACGGCGTAGGCGTAGCGGCGCTCGGCCTCCGTCCAGAAGCCGGCTGGAGCGAGCGCCGTCACCGACGCGGCGAGCCCGGC
This sequence comes from Kitasatospora sp. NPDC090091, assembly GCF_044747365.1. Lineage (NCBI taxonomy): Bacteria > Bacillati > Actinomycetota > Actinomycetes > Kitasatosporales > Streptomycetaceae > Kitasatospora > Kitasatospora sp. NPDC090091. The sequence goes on along the minus strand of NZ_JBIVDY010000016.1, from coordinate 135,413 downwards.
CTTGCCGAGCCCGAGCGCCAGCAGCCCGCCGAGCGAGTTCCCGGCGACGTGCGGGCGCTCGATCCCCAGCGCCGCACAGAGCCGGCCGAGCAGCGGGACGACCGTGTCCAGCCCGTAGGGCACGCCCGGCGGCAGGGCGGGCGAGGCGCCGAATCCCGGCAGGTCGACGGCGATCACGTCGTGCCGCTCGGCGAGCGCGGGCAGCACCGGATCCCAGGCCTGCCAGTGGTGGCCGATGCCGTGCAGCAGGAGGAGCGGGCTGCCGGCGCCGAGCCGCTGGTAGCGCGCGGTCACCGCGCCGGGGCCGTACGGGGCGGGCAGCGGGAAGGTCACGTCGGCGGGCATGCGACTCCTCTGTGAGATCTGGAGTCAACAAGAATTACCGGCCGGTAGCCCGCGCCACAAGACTCCTGCGCCGGGCGGTTGCCCGGGCATCGACACCGACCGCCTCCACCCCTACGCGAACCATTCTGGTGCGTACATGACGACGAACTGTTCTCCCGCTGTACGTCTTGTCGTCGGCCGGCGCCCGCGGTACGGAGCGGTTGGCGCTGCTACAAACCTCACCGCCCGACCTTCCACGGACCGGTCAGAGCATCAGATCGTCAGCACGTCATGACGCGCCAGCTCGACATAGCGCGTCAGCACGCCAGCACGCCAGAACGTCTGATCACCGGATCGTCAGATCCACCGACCTCAAGGCCCGGCGGGCCACCCGCCTGTCCGGCCGTCAGAAGGAGAGCCCATGCGGCGAACCGATCGAGTCCGGCTCCGCACGATGGCGGTGGCATCCGCCGCCGCCGTGGTGGGAGCGCTGTTGGTCCTTCCGGCCGCCACCGCCCAGGCGGTGTCGCCGGACGTCGTGATCAGCCAGGTGTACGGCGGGGGCGGCAACTCCGGCGCCCCGTACACCAACGACTTCGTCGAGCTGTACAACCGCGGCACCACCGCGGTGAACGTCACCGGCTGGACGGTGCAGTACGCCTCGGCTGGCGGCTCCTCCTGGTCACGGACCACGCTGACCGGGACCATCGCGCCCGGGAAGTACTACCTGGTCCAGGAGGCCGCCGGGGCCGGCGCGGGCACGGCGCTGCCGGCCCCGGACGCCACCGGAACCCTCGCTCTCGGCGCCACCTCCGGCAAGGTCGCCCTGGTGACCAACGGCACCGCACTGGCCTGCGCCTCGGGCTGCGCCACCCAGCCCGGCGTGAAGGACTTCGTCGGCTACGGCTCCTCCGCCAGCTCGGCCGAGGGCTCGCCGACCGGCAACCTCTCCAACACCATCGCCGCGCTGCGGGCCGGCAGTGGCGCGACCGACACCGACAACAACGCGGCCGACTTCGCGACCGGCACGCCGACCCCGCGCAACTCCTCCTACACCGGCGGCGGTTCGGGCGGGGGCACCCGAATACACGACATCCAGGGCGCGGCCCGCACCTCCCCGCCGGCCGGGTCGTCGGTCAGCGCGGTGCCCGGCGTCGTCACCGCCGTCGGCGCGAGCGGCTTCTGGTACCAGGACCCGCTCCCGGACGCCGACCCCGCCACCAGCGAGGCCGTCTACGTCTACACCGCTGGCGCCCCCGGCGTCGCCGTCGGCGACTCGGTGAAGGTCGGCGCCACCGTGGCCGAGTACCGCCCCGGCGGCACTGGTGGGACCACCAACCTCACCGTCACCGAGCTCACCTCCCCCACCGTCACCGTCCTCGCCCACAACGCCCCGTTGCCGGCCGCCACGGTGGTCGGCGCCGCCGGGCGGGTGCCCCCGGCCGCGGTGATCTCCTCCGTCACCTCGGGCGACGTCGAAACGGCCGGGGGCTTCCTCCCCACCACCGACGGCCTCGACTTCTGGGAGTCCCTGGAGGGCATGCGGGTCGAGCTCGACAACGCGGCCGTGGTCGGCCCGCGCAGCAGCTTCGGCGAGATCCCCGTCGTCCCGCAGGGCAGCACCACCCGCACCAACCGCGGCGGCATCCTGCTGCAGGCCGCCGACGGCAACCCGGAGCGGGTGATCCTCGACGACGTGCTCGCCCCCACCCCGACCGCCGACGTCGGCGACACGCTCAGCGGCGCGACCGTCGGCGTGCTCGACTACTCCTTCGGCAACTTCAAGCTCCTGGTCACCGCGACCCCCTCGGTCGCCTCCGGCGGCATCGTGCCCGAGACCACCACCGCGGCCGCCGCCGGCGAGCTCGCCGCCGCGACGTTCAACGTGGAGAACCTGGCGCCGGGCGACCCGCAGAGCAAGTTCGACGGCCTCGCGGCCGGCATCGTCGGCAACCTCCGCTCGCCCGACCTGGTCGCCCTGGAGGAGATCCAGGACAACAGCGGCGCGACCGACAACGGCACCGTCGCCGCCGACCAGACGCTCGCCAAGCTCACCGCCGCCATCACCGCGGCCGGCGGCCCCGCCTACTCGTACCGCCAGATCAACCCCGTCAACGACCAGGACGGCGGCCAGCCCGGCGGCAACATCCGCCAGGTCTTCCTCTTCCGCACCGACCGCGGTCTGAGCTTCACCGACCGCCCCGGCGCCGGCTCCACCACCGCGGACTCGGTCGTCAACAACGGCGGCACCCCGGCCCTCGCCTACTCCCCCGGCCGGATCGACCCCACCAACTCCGCCTTCAACGCCAGCCGCAAGCCGCTGGCCGGCGAGTTCCGCTGGAACGGCCGCCCGGTCTTCGTCATCGCCAACCACTTCAACTCCAAGGGCGGCGACCAGCCCCTCTTCGGCCGCTACCAGCAGCCCTCCCGCCCGTCCGAGACCCAGCGGCACGCCCAGGCCGCGGTGGTGAAGGGCTTCACCGACCAGATCCTCGCGGTCGACCCGAACGCCTCGGTCATCGTCCTCGGCGACCTCAACGACTTCGAGTTCTCCGTGACCGCCGACGTGCTGACCGCCGGCGGCTCCCTGGTCGACCTCCCGCGCACCCTCCCGCCCGCCGAGCGCTACACCTACGTGTACGAGGGCAACTCCCAGGTCCTGGACCACATCCTGATCTCCCCGGCCCTGGCCGCCAGGCCGTACGGCTACGACATCGTCCACCTCAACAGCGAGTTCGCCACCCAGCTCAGCGACCACGACCCCCAGGTCGTCCGCATCCCGCTGCCGTAGCGCGCTCCCCGTGCGGGTTCTGACCCCGTGCGGTTCTGACTCCGGCCGGCCGCCGGGGTCAGAACCGCACGGCCTTGACCACCACCGGGAGCAGCGTCTGGTCGGCGGGGGCCCTGCTGAAGGCGACCGGCTGGGCCTGGTCACCGGCCGGCAGGTGCTCGGCCCCGACCACCGCGCTGTCCACCGTCTTGCCGCTCGTGTCGGTGAAGTCGACCTGCACCGCGTACGAGGCGGTGTCGAGGCCGCTGTTCGTGATGGTCACGACGACCGCGTGCAGGCCCCCGGTCCGGGCCCGCGGCACCCCGGTGATCGTGATGTCCCCCAGTGCGTTCCCGCCGGTGTCCAGCGTGGCCAGCACCTGCGACGCCCGGGCCCGCGCCTCCTCACCCTGCGCCGACACCGACGCCTCGAACGAGGCCGCCGCAGCAGCGGCGGACGCGGAGGCGGCCGAGGCCGACGCCAGCGCCGACGCCGCGGCCGAGGCCAGCGGGGACGGCGGCTCCCCGGAGAACTGCGACGGCTCGGGGGCCGCGGTCAGTGTCGTGGCCGGCGCTGTCGCGATCGACGGGTTGGTCGACGAGCTGCTGCACGCCGCCAGCACTCCCACCGCGCCCACCGCCGCCGCGAACGCCACCACTCGTACCCGCGCGCCGCACCGACGCGGCCGTCCCTGAACTTCGCGCACCGAGGTTCCCTCTCCCGACTCCACTGCCTCGGGCCCGACGGCCCGCACGCCCCATGCTTCGCAACAACCACCCCCCACCGCGAACCCTGCTCCCCCGTTCGAGTGGGCCCCCACCCCCCGCATCCCCCGACCGCGTGGCGCGGCGGGGTACGGCGGAGGTGGTCGGCCACGCGAGGCGCTGCGGGGTGTCGGTGGGCGTGCTGCGGCTGGTGGGGGCCGTGTGGGTGGGTGGTGCGGGGGCGGTCATCAGACGAATGTCGGGGGGTGGATCATCATCGCGATGACCAGGATCATCGGGATGAGCAGGTGGGCGGCGAGGGCGCCGGTCATGGCGAAGCGCCAACGGCGTTGGGGCGTCGAACGGTTCCCGGCCAGGCCCGCTCCCAGCAGCGAGCCGAACAGGACGAGGACCAGCAGAGCCAGCGTCAGGTTCACGCTGGTCCGGCGCTGCTCCAGGGCCGCCGACGCGTGCCCCCGCAGCAGGGCTGACAGCGCGAGCCCGTCGACAGCCGCCGTCATGGTGCCGAACACCCAGGCCCCGACGGTGTCCGCCGTCCGGCTGCCCGCGCCCCTGATCCCAGTCCCTGCCATCCTGCCGCCCCCTCAGCGTCCGAATCCGACCACATGATGGCACCGGCGACGCGAGTACGACGACGTGAGCGAGTGACAGGCCGCGCGCACGGCCCGCCCCGGACGGTGTGATCGGCGTCATGTCGGACGTACGGGAACCGACCGGTGGGCTCGCCCGACTGCTGGGGGGTGAGTGCGATGTCGCCGGGTGGCCGGCCGTTCAGTGTGTTGGCGGGGTTCGCCCTGCTGTTGGTGGTGGTGTTCGGGGTGGCCTTCGCCGTGGGGCGGGCGGCCGGGCCTGTGGCGCCGGGACTGACGCCCGGCAGCGGTCGCGGGGGCGCGCCCGGGATGAGCGGGCACGACATGGGGGCGGGCCGGTGAGTCCGGTCACGGACCGGGAGGCCGACGCGCTGGTCAGCACCGACCTGGCCGTCGGCGGGATGACCTGCGCGGCCTGCGTGAGCCGGGTGGAGAAGCGGCTGGCCCGGATCGACGGCGTCACGGCGGGCGTCAACCTGGCCACCGGACGGGCACGCGTCCTGCACCCGCCCGGGGTGGGTGTCGACGAACTGGTCGCGGCGGTCGAACGGGCCGGGTACACGGCCGAGCCGGCCGCCGGTGCGCCGCCCGCGGCGGACCTGCCGGAGGAACCCGGCGAGCGCCGGCGACTGCTGGTCACGACGCTGCTGGCGGTGCCGGTCCTGCTGCTGTCGATGGTGCCGTCGCTGCAGTTCCCGGCCTGGCAGTGGGTCTGCTTCGGGCTGGCGGTGCCGGTGGTGAGCTGGGGCTCGGCCGGCTTCCACCGGCGGGCCTGGCAGGGCCTCAAACACGCCGCGGCGACCATGGACACGCTGGTCAGCCTCGGCGTGGTGGCGTCCTTCGGCTGGTCCGCGTACGCGCTGGTGTTCGGCGGCGCCGGGGAGGTCGGCATGCGGATGCCGTTCTCGCTGACCGCGGACGGCGGCGGCGCGGCCCACGTCTACCTGGAGGCGGCCGTCGGGGTGCCGCTGTTCGTCCTGGCCGGGCGGCTGCTGGAGGGCCGGGTGCGGCGGCGCAGCGGTTCGGCGCTGCGGGCGCTGGCGGAGCTGGGCGCGAAGCAGGTGTGCGTCCGCGAGGCCGGGTCCGGGCGGGAGCGGTTGCTGCCGATCGACCGGCTGCTGCCGGGGCAGGAGTTCGTGGTCCGGCCGGGCGAGCGGGTGGCCACCGACGGCGTGGTGGTGGAGGGCGGCTCGGCGCTGGACCTCAGTCTGCTCACCGGGGAGAGCGTGCCGGTGGAGGTCGGCCCCGGGGACCGGGTCGCCGGGGCGACGGTGAACGTCGGCGGCGCCCTGGTGGTCCGGGCGACGGCGGTCGGCGCCGACACCCAGCTCGCCCGGATCGGCGCGCTGGTCGCGGACGCCCAGGCCGGCAAGGCCCGGGCACAGCGGCTGGCGGACGCCGTGGCCGGGGTGTTCGTGCCCTGCGTGCTGGCGGTCGCGGTGTGCGTGCTCGGCTTCTGGCTCGGCGCGGGTGCCGAGCCGCAGGCGGCGGTGACGGCGGCGGTCGCCGTCCTGGTGGTGGCGTGCCCGTGCGCGCTGGGCCTGGCCACGCCGACCGCCCTGCTGGCCGCGACCGGCCGCGGCGCGGAGCTGGGCGTGCTGGTGCGCGGCCCGGAGGTGCTGGAGAGCCTGCGCCGGATCGACACCGTGGTGCTGGACAAGACCGGCACGCTGACCACCGGGCGGATGGAGCTCGCCGAGCTGACCACCGCCCCGGGCATGGACGAGGACCAGGTGCTGCGGCTGGTGGGAGCCGTCGAGCACCGTTCGGAGCACCCCGTCGGGAGGGCCGTCGTGGGGGCGGCCCGGGACCGGTGCGGCTCCGAGCCCCTTCCGGCGGTGGCCGGCTTCACGGCCACCGCCGGAGTCGGGGTCAGCGGCACGGTCGAGGGCCGGCTCGTCCGGGTGGTGCGGCCCGACGACGCCGCGGGCCCGCTGCCGGCCGGGCTGGCCGACGCGGTGGCCCGGGCCGGGGAGGCCGGGCGGACGCCGGTGGTCGCGGAGCTGGACGGCCGTCCGGCCGCCGTCCTGGCGGTCGGCGACACGCTGCGGGCCGGCAGCTGGCGGGCGCTCCACCGGCTGCGCGGGATGGGCCTGGAGGCGGTCCTGTTGACCGGGGACGGCCCCGGCGCGGCGCAGGCCGTCGCCCGTGAGCTGGGCATCACCCGGGTGCACAGCTCGGCGACGCCCGAGCGCAAGGCGGAGGTGGTCGCCGAGCTGAAGGCGGCCGGGCGGACGACGGCCGTGGTCGGCGACGGCGTCAACGACGCGGTCGCTCTGGCGGCGGCGGATCTCGGGGTGGCGCTGGCCTCGGGGAGCGACGCCGCCATCGGGGCGGCCGGGCTGACGCTGGTGCGCGGCGACATCGAGGCGGTGGTGGACGCCGTCCGGCTGGCCCGGCGCACGCTGGCCACGATCCGGGCGAACCTGCTGTGGGCGTTCGGGTACAACGCGGTGCTGATCCCGCTGGCGGCGGTCGGGGTGCTCAACCCGATGCTGGCGGCGGTGGCGATGTCGCTCAGCTCGCTGCTGGTGGTGGGGAACAGCCTGCGGCTGCGGACCTGGCAGCCGGCGCGCGGCGGTTCGGGCGGCGGCGGACGGCAGGGCGGACGGGGTGGCCGTGGTGGCCGGAGCGCCGGGGGTGTCCGGTGAGGGCACGGGCCGGGCGGGCGGGACGGGCCGGACGGGCAGTGGAGCGGGTGGAGGCGGTCGGGCCGCCGGTGGCGGCGGCCGTGGTGGCCCTGGCCCTGCTCTCCGGCTGGACGGCCGTCGGCGGGGCCGGGCGGCAGCGCCCGGTGGAGGCCGGGCCCGGCTGGGTGCTGCTGCCCACCTCCGGCGGGTCGACGGCGACATCGGCGGCGACGGCGTTCTTCACGGTCCGCAACCCCGGCGACGTACCCGACGAACTCGTCGGTGCCGATTGGGAGCTCGGCGGCCGCGTCACCCTGAAGCAGCACCTGCACCAGGGCGCGTCGGGCCGGTGGGAGCCGGTCGCGGGGCTGCCGGTGCCGGCGCGCGGCGAGCTGGCGATGTCACCCGAGGACGCCGATCTGATGATCGCCGGGCCGCCGCCGTTGCGGGCCGGCCAGTGGGTGGAGTTCACGCTCCGCTTCCGGCACAGTCCGGACCTCACCGTGCGGGCCGAGGTGGTCCCACCCGGCGGCCGGCGCGCCGGCTGACCCGGTGGCGCGCCGCCCTCCCCGGCCGACGCGCGCCGGTCAGTGCACGCCGGTCAGTGCGCGCCGGTCAGTGCACGGCGGGCGCGTCGAGCGTCTCCTCGACCGGGCGGCGCGGCGTCGCGCTGCCCGGCGGGCCGTAACCGATCCGGAGCACCAGCTGGACGTGGCCCGGGCCGTCGGCCGGATCACGCAGCCCCCAGCGGGTGTCGGGCCACTCCATGGGCTGGTGCCAGACCGTCAGGCGCACGCCGTGAACGGTCGCCAGCAGCCAGACGCGCTCCAGCGCCTGCCCCGTGCGCAGCCAGTCGACGGGCCGGTCGGTGCGGGTGGCGAGCGTACAGAGCTGGGGCAGGGCCTCGAACCGCTCGGCCGGCCGCGCGGGCGCGTCCCGGTACGGCGGGCGGCCGGCGAACTCGCGCATCGGGATGCGGGCGTCGCGGTCCCGCGAGCCGAGGGCCGCGAACGGGATGCCGTCGACGGCCTCGCCCACTGCCTCGTCGGAGCGGAGCCAGGCGCGGGCCTCGGCCTGCCGGTCCGGGTCCTGGGAGGTCCGCTCCTCCGCCTCGGCGGTGAGCGCGAGCACCCGCCGGACGCCGCCCTCCTCCAGTGCGGTGAGCACGGAGCCCTCGGCGTCGGCGGCGACGACGAGCTCGCCGAGCACCGCCTCCGGCACGTCGCGGTTGGTGAACGGCTGGCGGCTGGAGTGACGTTGGGTGATCGCCGGGTGGAGGTCCCGGCCGAAGGGTTCGGCGTCGCGGACGGCGGCCGAGAGGTCGAGCCGGGCGAGCAGCCCGGGGACGTCCGGGTCCGGGAGCAGTCGGGCGACCGGCTCACGGCCGAGCCGGAGGGCGGCCACCCGCAGGTTGAACAGGGCCGCGCCCGCCGCGATGTGCAGTGCGGCGCCGGCGGGATCGGCGAGCGGCACGGCACGGGCGGGGTCGGCGAGCACCTCGATGCCGTGCCCGTCCTCGGTCGGGCGGAACCGCCAGGGCTGGCTGTTGTGCAGGGACGGTGCCGCGCCGCCGGCGGCGGCGAGCAGCCGCAGGTCGGCCGGGGTGAGGGTGGGCTCGGTCATGGTGATCCTCTCCTTGCCTCTGGCCTTCCTCTGGCCTTGCGCCCGGCTTCTCCGCCGGCCTTGCGTCCGGCCTCTCCGCCGAACGGGTCGGTCCGGCCGGTCCGACCCGTTCGGCCGGGTGACGCCGAAGGAGGCCGTTCGACCGGGTGCGCGGTGTGTTCCGCGGGCGCCGGACGGGGGCGGTGCCGCGGGCCGGCGGCCGCAGCTCCGGTACTCCCGAGGGTGCCCCCGGCGGCGGCCGGACGGCAGGGTCGAACGGCCCGGGTTCCGGCGCCCACCGGACCGGCCGCCCACCCCACCTCCTCCACCACCAGTCGACCACCGGCCGCCCCGAGCCGCCCGCCGCCCGTCCTCGTCAGTCGCCGTCGACAGTTGTCAGTCGTGCGGGACGACCGCCACCGGTGCCTGCGCATGGTGGAGCACCGCGTGCGCCACCCGGCCCAGGCGCGGGCCGAAGTCGTGCGAGCGCCGTCGCCGTCCGATCACCACCAGCTCGGCCGTCGCCGAGGCCTCGACCACCGCGCGGGCCGGGCCGAGCCGGACCTCCTCGACCACCTCCGTCCCGGGGTACCGCTCGCGCCAGTCCGCCAGGGCCTCCGTGAGCGCCTTGGCCTCAAGACCCTGCAGCTCCGCCATCTCGGGCGGCGCAGGTACGAAGCCCACGGTCGCGAACGCCGGCGGCAGGTCCCAGCCGTGGACGGCGCGGACCCGGGCACCGCGCAGCTCCGCCTCCTCGAAGGCGAAGGCGAGCACGGCCTCGTTCGGCGCCTGGACGTCGACCGCGACCAGGACCTCCGGGACGGCCCCCATCGCCACCCCGGCCTGTGCCTCGGCCGGCCGGACCACGACCGCCGGGGCCGCGCTGCGCGCGACGGTCGCCCGGCTCACCGAGCCGAGCAGCAGGCCGGTGAAGCCGCCGAGGCCCCGCGACCCGAGGACCAGCAGGCCGGCGTCCTCGGCCGCGGCCACCAGGCCGTCCACCGCGGCGTCGAGCACCACGTCGGTGTGCACGTCCACGCCGGGGTGGCCGGTCCGGAGGGTGTCGGCGATCTCGGCGAGCATCCGCTGGGCACCGGCGGGCAGCGAGTCGGCGTCGGCGAAGGCGGACCGGCCGTCGGTCAGCCAGGGCCAGACGTGGACCAGGCGCAGCGGGGCGCCCCGGCGCAGCGCCTCCTCGGCAGCCCAGTGGGCGGCGGCGGTGCTCTCGGGCGAGCCGTCGACTCCGACCAGAACAGGTGGGGTCATGGGTGGTTCCTTCCGCTGCGGGCCGGTGCTGGGCTGGCGGCACGCCCCTGACGCGCCGTCCGACACCCCCACCCTCGTCGCCGCGCGCGCCCCCGCCCAGAGCCGCTCGGCCCGCACCGCCGGGCCTTTGGTCCCACCCGCCGGACCCGCCGGCACAGTTCTCCCCGACCCCGGCGTTTCGGACGGGCCCGCGCGGGCACTACCGTGAATCCGACAATCCTCCTGGTCGGGCGACCGGGGGTGGGTTCGCGTGCGTGCGGATCCAGCGGACAGAGTGACGAGACGGACAGACCCACGAGGAGGACGCCGGTGGGCGGCGCGGACGGTACGCGGGCGGGCACCGGCGGTTCGGCGAACGGCCGGCCCGGATGCCCTGCGGGCGACCATGCGGGCGACACGTCGGCCTGCCCGGCGGGCGCCGGGGCCGGCGCCCCGGTGGCGGCCCACCAGGGGGCGGGCGCAGGCGGTGTGCCGGGAGGGCACCGGGACTCCGGTACGCCTGCCGCCGCGCCCGTGCTCCCCGCCGGCGCGACGGTCGCGCGGGGCGGCGCCCCGGCGCGAATGCCACAGCTGCGTCTGGACGAGCTGCTGGAGGAGCTCCAGTGGCGGATCGACGCGGCCCGTGGCACCCGCGACCGGGTGCACAGCCTGCTGGAGGCGGTGCTGGCGGTCGGCCGCGAGCTGGACCTCTCGCAGGCCCTGCACCGGATCGTCGAGGCCGCCGCCGACCTGGTCGACGCCCGCTACGGCGCGCTCGGCGTGATCGGGCCGGACGGGCACACCCTGTCGCAGTTCCTGACGGTCGGTCTGACCGAGGCGGAGATCGAGGCGATCGGGCCGCTGCCGGCCGGGCGCGGCATCCTCGGCGAGCTGATCCGCCACCCGCAGCCGCTGCGCTGCCCGGTGCTGTCCGACCACCCGGCCTCCGTCGGCTTCCCGCCGAACCACCCGCCGATGCACACCTTCCTCGGGGTGCCGGTGCGGGTGCGCGGCGAGGTGTTCGGCAACCTTTACCTCACCGACAAGCGCGGCGGTCTGGACTTCGACGCCGACGACGAGGCGGTGATCGCCACCCTCGCGGTCGCGGCCGGGGTGGCCATCGACAACGCCCGGCTCTACGAGGAGGCGCAGCGGCGCCAGCGCTGGCTGCAGGCCAGTGCCGAGATCACCCGCAGCCTGCTCTCGGGCGCGCCCCGCCTGGAGGTGGTGGAGCTGATCGCCCGCCGTGCGCGGGAGATCGCGGGCGCCGAGCTGGCGGACGTCTCGGTGGCGCTGGCCGGGCCGGAGGAGCGGGCGGCGGAGCTCATCGTGGAGGTGGCGCTGGGCGCCGACCCGAGCGGCCGGATCGGGGTGACGGTGCCGGTGGACGGCACACTCTCCGGGGCCGCGTACGCCTCGGGTTCACCGGTGACCAGCGACGAGCTGGCCGGCGACGCCCGGTTCCCGGCCGGTCCGCCGAACCGTTTCGCCGGCCTCGGGCCGGCGGTGGCGGTGCCGCTGGGCACCGGGACGGGGTTCGGGCGCGGTGTCCTGCTGCTGGCCCGGGCGAGCGGGCGGGAGCCGTTCACTGCCGAGGAGACGGGCCCGCTGCTGGGCTTCGCCGACCAGGCCGCGCTCGCCCTGGAGTTGGCCGAACGGCGGCGCGACGCCGAGCAGTTGACGCTGCTGGAGGACCGCGACCGGATCGCCCGGGACTTGCACGACCTGGCCATCCAGCGGCTCTTCGCCACCGGGATGACGCTGCAGAGCGCGGGCCGGCTGATCGAGAGCCGCAGCGCCTCCGACCGGGTCAGCCGGGCGGTCGCCGACCTGGACGAGACGATCAAGATCATCCGGTCGACGATCTTCGGTCTGCGCGCCCACAGCGAGCCCGACCGCGGCCTGCGCGCCCGCGCCACCCGCACGGTCGGCGAGGCCCAGGCGACGCTGGGCTTCCCGCCCCGGCTCAGCATGGAGGGACTGCTCGACACTGACGTACCGCAGGAGCTGGCCGAGCACGTCATGGCCGTCCTCGGCGAGGCGCTCAGCAACGCGGCCCGGCACGCCCGGGCGAGCCGGGTGGAGGTCGTGCTGCGGGCGCTGGGCGGGCGGGTGACGCTGACGGTCACGGACGACGGGGTCGGGGTGCCCGACGGCGGGCGGCGCAGCGGGCTGCGCAACCTCGGCGAGCGGGCCGAGCGGGTCGGGGGCAGCTTCGAGCTGCAGCCGGCCGAGGGCGGCGGCACGAGGCTGGTCTGGGAGGCCCCGCTGGGGGTCTGAGCGCGCCGGCCGGTCGACGGCAGGTCGCGGCACGGGGCCGGGGCCGGGGGCCGACGGACCGGCAGCCCCCGGCCCCGGTCAGGGCCCGGCCGCCAGCCGTCGGCCGACGACCAGCTCGGGGCCGATCCGGATCAGCACCTCGCGCCGGTCCGCGGGTCGGTCGGCGCACGCCGGGCCGGATCGAGCGACGGCCGGGGCGGCGCCGTCGGCGGCCTCGAAACCCTCCGCCGGCCGCACCTCGGCGCGGCCCAGGACGGTGACGAACCAGCCGGTGCCGTCGCCGTCGTCCACGTCGTCGGCCTCGAAGGCGGTCACCGCGCCGTCCACCGCCCGGACCAGCTCCGACCCGGCGTCGACCGCGAACAGCACTCCGCCGTGTTCGTCGACCCGGAACGGCACCGGCAGCACCGCCGGAAGGGCGCCGAGGGTGTAGACGACCCGCCCGACCGGCGAAGCGGCCAACAGCTCCAGCGCCCGTGCCTCGTCCAGCTCGGGGCCCGGACCGACGTCCGCGGAGCGGTCCATGACGACGTCCACGACCAGGCCTGCGGCGAGGTCGCGGCTGCGGGCGCCGCCCGGCCGGGATCGACCGGGCGGCTCCGGCTGCGGGGACTGCGCTTCACGATCGGCATCCATGCCAGCGATGGTCGCCCGGCGGGCCCCGGGACGACGAGGGCCGATGGTCCTGCCGAGGGTCCCGTCCGGCGGCCGGGGACGGATCCGGCGGGAGGCCCCGCCACAAGCGGACCGGCGGAGTACGAATCGACCGGCAGCGCGCCCGGCCCGGGTGTCGACCGCAGGGCCGGCCGCTGCCCGGGTGTCCGGCACAGCCCGGCCCGGGTGCCCGACGCAGCCCGGCCCCGGTGCCCGACGCACCGCCGCTGCCCGGCTCGTACGCTGTTCGGTGGCAGTCCGCCACGATCCCGAGGAGCGCCGTGTCCACCACTCCCCCGCCGGAGCGACCCGTCGCACCGGAGCAGCCCGCCGCGCCGGAGGCGGGCCGGGCACGGTGGCGGCAGGTGCGCGACCACCTGAACCGCAACCGGTTCGAGCTGACCAGGTCGGCCGCGGCCGGGTACGCCCCGCACGAGTTCGCCCCCGGCGGCAGGCTGCTGGCGCGCCGGCACTGGATTCCCGCGGCGCCGGTACCGCTGGACCGGGTCCGGCTGCGCCGGCAGGAGCAGGCCCCGGCGGCCCCGGTCGACGGCCGGCGCCCCGAACTGGGCGCCGTCCTCCCCCGGCGGGCCGACGGCACCCCGTACGCGACCTACGCCGACGCCGTGGGCGACCTGGCCCGGCCGCGGCTCTTCGAGAACCGGAGCTGCTACCGGCTCCTGGAGGTGGCGGAGGACGCCGCTGTCCCGACCCTGACGTTCGGCCTCGGGCGCTACTTCGACGTCATCGACATCTGTGAGGCGGCGGCCCACGAGTACGCGGCCGCGGCCCTGTCCGCGCCCGGCGGGCCGGGGCCGGAGGCGGGCGCCACAGCCTTCAGGGCGGCCGTCGGTGACCCCACCGACCTCACCCGGCGGCCGGTCCCGGCCGCCGTCAGCACGCTGGCCGTCCGCCACGACCGGCGGACCGGCGCCGCCGAGTTCGTCCTGCACTGGCGCGACCCGGCCAAGGTCGCCAGCGGCGGCGGGCTGTTCCAGGTGATGCCGGTGGGCATGTTCCAGCCCTCCCACGACGCGCCGTGGAACGAGGCCAACGACTTCGACCTCTGGCGGGCCGTCGTCCGCGAGCTCAGCGAGGAACTGCTCGGCAGCAGCGAGGACTACGGGAGCGACACCGCCCCGATCGACTACGACGCCTGGCCGTTCCAGCGGACCCTGGCCTCGGCACGGGCGGCCGGCACCCTGCGGATGTACTGGCTCGGCCTGGGCGTGGATCCGCTCACCTTCGTGACCGACCTGCTCACCGTCGCCGTGTTCGACGCCGAGTTGTTCGACGAGGTCTTCGCCCGGATGGTCACCACCAACGACGAGGGGCACCGCGTCCGGCTGGACGACGGCACCGGGCACGCCGCGGGCATCCCGTTCACGGCCGAGCAGGTGGAGCGCTTCGCCGACCGCGAGCCGATGCAGCCGGCGGGCGCCGCGCTGCTGCAGCTCGCGTGGCACCACCGCGGGGTGCTCCTGAACGGCGACGACCGCCCGTCCGGCCCCCGGGGCTGACGCCGACCGCACCACGGGCGAACGCGCGCCGGCCCGCCCACGGGGCGAAGTGCGCCGGCCCGCCCGCGCGGTACGCCGCCACCACGCCCGACCGCGCGGGTTCAGCCGCGCGGTCGGGCGTGGTGGCCGGGGTGTGCGGGGGCGGCCGACTGGCGCCGCTCGGTGGCGATCAGTGCGGCCTGGACACGGCGCTCGACGCCGAGCTTGGCGAGCAGCCGGGAGACGTGGTTCTTCACCGTCTTCTCGGCGAGGTAGAGGCGCTCGCCGATCTGGCGGTTGGTCAGACCCTCGCCGATCAGCTCCAGCACCTCCTGCTCGCGCGCCGTGAGCTCCGGCCCGGTCGCGGCCGGCCGGGCCGGCTCGGCGTCGCTGCGCAGGCGGTTCAGCAGGCGGGTCGCGGCGCCCGAATCCAGCATGGAGCGGCCGGAGGCGACGGTGCGCACGGCGGCCACCAGGTCGGTGCCGCTGATCTGCTTGAGGACGTACCCGGCGGCGCCCGCCATCACGGCGTCCAGCAGCGCCTCCTCGTCGTCGAACGAGGTGAGCATCAGGCAGGCCAGGTCGGGCATGCGCGAGCGGAGTTCGCGGCAGACCGCCACACCGTCGCCGTCGCCGAGACGGACGTCCAGCACGGCGACGTCGGGGCGCAGCGCGGGGACCCGGACGAGGGCCTGCTCGGCGGTGGCGGCCTCGCCGACCACCTCCAGGTCCGGCTCGCCGTCCAGCAGGTCGTGGACGCCGCGGCGCACCACTTCGTGGTCGTCCAGCAGGAACACCCTCACCGGCGCCGGCGTCTCGACGCCCCCCGTCATGCTCGCCATCTCGCGGCTCCACCTTCTCGTGCCCCGGCAGGCTGCCGCGGGTCCATCGCATCATGCCTGGTCGGCGGCCGGTGCCCCAGGGCCCAACGGCCCCATTTTGGCGCGACTCTGTCAGCGCGGCGGGGGCGGCCGCCCCCGGCCGGGGCGGGAGGCGGCGCCGGGGCGGCGGCCGTACGCTCCGGCGGACCGGCCGGGCCGGACGCCCCGCGCCGGCCCGCGGACGTCCGGTCAGGGGCGGTGGCGGCGGGCGGTCAGGGGCGGTGGCGGCGGGCGTTGCCCAGGCCGACGAGGAGGAACGCCCCCGACACCGCCACTGCGCTGCCCGCTGCGGCGGCCAGGCGCGGGGCGAGTGCGCCGCCGCCGGCCAGCAGGATGGAGAGCGCGCCCAGCGAGGCGACCGCCAGGCCGACGAGCAGCCAGCCCACCAGGGCGACGGCCGCCGGGCGCGGTCCGCGCGGAACGGGCCCGGCTTCGAGCATCGCCCAGCGCAGCCGGTCCTCGCGCCGCTCGGCCCGGCTCTGCGCGAGCGCCCGGATCCGCAGCAGAACGCCGGCTACCAGGCCGGCGAGGGCGACCTGCGCCGCGGGCTGCCAGGCGGGCACGGCCAGCAGCAGTCCGCCGGCCAGCGCGAGCGCGGCCCACCAGACGACGCAGGCGGCCGCCGCGGTCCGGACCGACCGGGGGCGGTCGTCGCCCGCCTGGAGGTCGGCGATGGCGGGCAGGTACCAGACGCAGCCGGAGGCGGTGATGGCGGCCGTGCCGATGGCCAGAACGGTGTGGGACATGCCGTGCGCTCCTCAGCCGATGGGGTTCGAGCGGTGGTGTGCGGGTGCGGGTACGTATGTGGGCGCGCCGTAGTCGGTGCCCGGGGTGGTGGTCGGTGCGGCCGTCCCCGCCCGGCCGGGGTGTCGGGGAGGGGCGGGCGGGGACGGCGTCTCGGGTGGCCTCCGGGGTCGGTGCCCCGGCGACCGGGTCAGTGCTCCGGTGGCCGGGTCGGTGCCTCGGCGACCGGGTCAGTGCTCCGGTGGCCGGGTCAGTGCTCCGGTCGCCGGGTCAGTGCTCCGGTCGCCGGGGCGTCCGCCGGCCTCGGCGGGTTCGCCGCCTCCGGCGACTCCGCCAGTGCCGCCTTCCCGGACCGCTCGGACCGGCCGGGCGCGGCCTCGGCCGAGCGGGCGCGGCCGCGCCGCACGGGAGTGCCGTACGCGGCCGGGACGACCCCGGCGAGGTGCTTGGCCGGCTCGCCGGTGTTCTGCAGGTGGTCGAGGGCGGCGATCTCCGGGTGGTGCAGGTCGAACGCCGGGGACTCGGAGCGGATCCGCGGCAGCGTCGCGAAGTTGTGCCGGGGCGGCGGGCAGGAGGTCGCCCACTCCAGCGAACGGCCGTAGCCCCACGGGTCGTCGACCGTGACCTTCTCGCCGTACTTGGCGGTCTTCCAGACGTTGTAGAGGAACGGCAGGATCGACAGACCGAGCAGGAACGAGCCGATCGTGGAGACCGTGTTGAGCGTGGTGAAGCCGTCGGAGGCGAGGTAGTCGGCGTAGCGGCGGGGCATGCCCTCCGCGCCGAGCCAGTGCTGCACCAGGAAGGTGGCGTGGAAGCCGATGGTGAGCGTCCAGAAGGTGATCCGGCCGAGGCGCTCGTCGAGCATCTTGCCGGTCATCTTCGGCCACCAGAAGTGGAAGCCGGCGAACATCGCGTAGACCACGGTGCCGAACAGCGTGTAGTGGAAGTGCGCGACGACGAAGTACGAGTCGGAGACGTGGAAGTCGATCGGCGGGGCCGCGAGCAGCACGCCGGTGAGCCCGCCGAAGAGGAAGGTCACCAGGAAGCCGACGGTCCAGAGCATCGGGGTCTCGAAGCTCAGTGAGCCCTTCCACATGGTGCCGACCCAGTTGAAGAACTTCACCCCGGTGGGCACGGCGATCAGGAAGGTCATGAACGAGAAGAAGGGCAGCAGCACTTGGCCGGTGACGTACATGTGGTGCGCCCAGACCGTCACCGAGAGGCCGGCGATGGCGACGGTGGCCGCGATCAGGCCCGCGTAGCCGAACATCGGCTTGCGGGAGAAGACCGGGATCACCTCGGAGATGATCCCGAAGAACGGCAGGGCGAGGATGTAGACCTCGGGATGGCCGAAGAACCAGAAGAGGTGCTGCCAGAGCATCGCACCGCCGTTGGCGGGGTCGAAGACGTGCGAGCCGAACTTGCGGTCGCACTCCAGCGCCAGCAGCGCGGCGGCCAGGACCGGGAAGACCATCAGCACCAGGACCGAGGTGAGCAGCACGTTCCAGCAGAAGATGGACATCCGGAACATGGTCAGGCCCGGGGCGCGCATGCAGATGATGGTGGTGATGAAGTTGACCGCACCGAGGATGCTGCCGAAGCCGGAGAGCGTGACGCCCATGATCCACATGTCGGCTCCGACGCCGGGCGAGTGGACGGCGTCGGACAGCGGGGCGTAGAGGAACCAGCCGAAGTCGGCCGCGCCCTGCGGGGTGGCGAATCCGCCGGCGGCGATCAGCGAGCCGAACATGAACAGCCAGTAGGCCAGCATGTTCAGCCGCGGGAAGGCCACGTCGGGGGCGCCGATCTGGAGCGGCATGATCCAGTTGGCGAAGCCGGTGAACAGCGGCATGGCGAAGAGCAACAGCATCACCGAACCGTGCATGGTGAAGGCCTGGTTGAACTGCTCGTTGGAGAGGATCTGCGTCCCCGGCCGGGCGAGCTCGGCGCGCATGACCAGCGCGAGGATGCCGCCGATCAGGAAGAACCCGAACGCCGACACCAGGTACATGGAGCCGATCGTCTTGTGGTCGGTGGTCGTCAGCAGCCTGACCAGGGCCGAGCCGGGCCTTCGGACCCGGACCTCCCCCGACCGGACGGCGGACGGCGGCGGCGCGCTGTCGCCCTGTGCCTCGATGGCGCTCAAGGACGCACTCCTTCGGAACTACTGCGGATGGATGGCGATCCATGATCAGAACTCGACGCCCTTGTGCCCCAGGGCCCTTGGACCCAGCGGCCGGGGGTCGGTGGGCCTCGCTTCGGGCCCGGTGACCGGGACCTCTGCCGACCGGCCCGGCCGGGAAGCCACCCCGCAGGCGCGCCGCAAGCGCCGCGGGACGGCCCACCGGGCGGCCCCCTCCGGACCGCTCCGGGCACGCCGAAGCGCCGGTACGGGGCGTGGAGTCGGGGCGAACTCCGACGGCCCGTACCGGCGCGCTCCAGGACCCGTCCAACGACCTTGCGATGGACAGGAGTTGCCACGGCCCGGCGACCTGCGGCGGACGGCGCTACCCGTCGGCCTCCGCGGCGAGCCGGAAGCCGGTGACGAGGTCCGGCCGGATGGCCACGGTGTGGTCCATGGACGCCGCCACCCAGGGGCTCAACACCTCCCGATAGCGGGCCAGTTGGTCCGGATCGGTGACCGGCCGGGCGTAGCCGGTGACGACCACGCTCCACCCCAGCCTGGTCACCGGATCGATGGCGTCGGCCTCGTAGGCGACCACGACGCCCTCCTCCGCGCCGACCGCCGCCGCGGTGAGCGCGGCGCCGTCATGGGTGCGGATCACCACGGTGTCGTCCAGCAACAGGTGGTTGACCGGGCGGACGGCCGGCAGCGCCCGCGAGGTGAAGACGATCCGCCCGAACGGGACGCCGGCCAACAGCCGCAGCGCCTCGGCCCGTTCGAGCGGCACGAGATGACGCGGCGGGACGTCCCCGCCCGTCGGGAGACCGCCCGGCGGGGGACCACCGGCCGGCGGCGCGGCACCGAGCACCGGACCGCCGCCGAACGCCGGCGCCGGCGAAGCGGCCGCCGCGGACGGCACGGCCGCCCCGACAGACCCCACCGGCGCTGCCGCCCCCGCCGCCCCCGCCGGACGGCGCCGCGCCCTGGGCCGCCTGCGCACGGCATCCTCGCTCACGAGGCGGCCGCGATCAGCCCGAGCCGCCCGTCGAACCGGCGGTAGAGCACCCGGCCGCGCCGGGTCGCCGGGTGGGCGAAGAACAGGAAGGGCAGCTCGGCGGCGGAGAGCCGCGCGACCGCCTGCTCCTCGGTCAACTCCGGTGCACCGCAGGGACTCAGGGTGAACGGGACGGCCGGCCGGAGCGGCGGCCCGGCGGCCGCCGTCCGCGCCAGCCGGTACCCGGTGGGGCCCACCCGGTAGACGACGGCGTCGGTCCCGGTGACCGGGTCGGTGAACAGGTGGATGTCGAAGTCCATCGCATCCATGGTCCGGGCGGCGGCGTCCGGCGAGCACCGGACCAGGCCCACCCGCTTGCGCCGGACGATGCTCAACGACTCGTTGCCACAAGGGACTTCCGCGAGCGCTCGGGGCGCCTCCGGAGCGGGGGCGGGGGCGGTGAGGCCCCGGCCGCGCACCCGCCGTGGCCACGGGCGGGGCGACCAGCCGGCGGCCACCGCGGCGATCCGGCCGCGCAGCCCGTCGGCCAGCCGGTCCAGCGCCTCGCCGAGGTCCGCGGCGGTCTCCTGGACGCGGATCCGCCGGCCGTTCACCTCGGCGTTCACCTGCGCCAGCACGGTCCCCGCGCCGATCCGGCCGACCCGCACCCGGACCGCCTCGACCAGGGCGTCCGCCCCGCTCGCGACGGCCGCGACCCGGGCCCGCGCATCGACCGCCGTACCCCGCGCCAGCTGCTCGTCCATCTGCACCGTGACCAACCCGCCCACTTCGGACCCTCTCCTGTCCCTCCGTGCGCCGCCGGGCCTGCCCCGGGCCTGCGCCGCACACCTGTTCGGCGCCCACCCTCCCTCCCCTGCGCGACCACCGACAGGGCCGAACGGCCCCACCCCCACCTGTCCCTCGACCCCACCACCGCCCCACCGCGGCCCGCCCGCCGGCCCGCCGGCAAGCCCGTCGATCGACGCGCCCGTCGACCCGTCCGCCGTCCCACCACCACCGTCCGCCACTCCGTGGAATGATCGGGACATGCCCACTCTCGACAACCAGGCCGAGTACTGGAACTCCGCCGGCACGGCGAAGACCTTCGGCCACCCGCTCGACCCCGCGTGGCTGGCCGGGCTCGACCGCAGCGCGGCGCTGCTCGACTACGGCTGCGGCTACGGCCGCCTCGCCGGCGAGCTGGCCGCGCTGGGCTTCACGGACGTCGAGGGCGTCGACGTGGCACCCGCCCTGATCGCCCGGGCCCGGGCCGAGCAGCCCGCCGCGCGGTTCACCGTGCTGACCGATCCGCCCCGGCTCGCGCACGCCGACGCCGCGCTCGACGCGGTGCTGCTGTTCGCCGTCCTCACCTGCGTGCCGGGCGACGCGGCCCAGCGCGACCTGGTCGCAGAGCTGCACCGGGTGCTGCGGCCCGGCGGCCTGCTCTACGTCAGCGACTACGGCCTGCAGCCGGACGAGCGCAACCGCGAGCGCTACGCGCGGTTCGCCGAGCAGTACGGCCGCCACGGCGTCTTCGAGACCGGCGACGGCGCGGTCTGCCGCCACCACACCCGGGAGTGGCTGGACGAGTTGCTCGGCGCCTTCGACCCGGTCGCCGAACGCACCCTGCCGGTGCGGACGATGAACGGGCGTCCGGCCGTCGCCACCCAGCTCCTGGTCGCCCGGCGCTGACCGGCCGGCCGCGCGCCCGCCTGCGGGCGGCTTCGGGGACGCCGCCGCGGAGGGGACGGAGGGCTCGACGAGGGCGGCGCCGGAGGTGGCGGGAGCAAGGGGAGCGGATCATGCGGGCCGGACGGCACAAAGATGGGGGCGAGTCCCCCATGCCCCGGCGGCCACGGCGGGACAAGGATTCAGCACCGAGGGCAGCGTCTTCGACGGCAGCGCCGCCCTCTCCCGGCATCGGAGGTGCGGTGGTGGCAGAGGTGAGCGCCGTGCGCAGCGCGCGCCCCGACGGGGGCCGCGCACCGGATCAGGGCCCGGTCGCGCAGGTACCCACCGCGGCCACCGCGACCCCGCACCCTCCGATGCCTGGCGATGTCCCGGTCCAGGCCACCGTTCCGGCCCCGGCCAGGGCTTCCGCCCCGGCCCCCGCCGCGGTATCGACCCCCGACGCGGCGCGGGGCGCCGGGCGGGCGGGCCCGGCCCGGCTCCGTGTGGCCGGGCCGGCCCCGTCCGCCTGGTGGGAGCCGGCCCTGACGCCGGGCCAGGCTCGTCCCGAGGGGCGCCCCGACTGGGCCGCCTTCACCGAGGCCGCGGTCGCCGCGGCGCCGGTCCGGGCGGTCGTCCCGAAGACGTCGTACCCGGGCCTGAGCGGCTTCGGCCTCGTCCTGGCGCCGTTCGCCGACCGCGCACTCGTCCGGCTGTCCGCCACCCTCTGCCCCGCCGCCGCCCCGCCCGGCCGCACCACGCACGCCTCACCCGCCGACCGGAGCGCCTCCGACCGGAGCGCCGACGGCCGAACCGCCGCCGACCGGATCGCGCCGGCCGACCTCGCCGTCCACCTCGACCTGCCCGCCCTGCGGGCCGCCTTCACCGCCGGACTCACCGAGCGCCTCGCCCGGATCGCCGCCCGCACCCTGGTGCTGGAGCTGCACACCGCCCGGGCCGCCGGCCGGCTCCGCGGCGGCACCCCGCAGGAGCGGTTCCGCTCCTTCGTCGCCCTCACCGCCCGCCGCGACGGCCTCGCCGCCCTGCTCCGCACGTACCCGGTGCTCGCCCGGCTGCTCGCCCGGACCAGTCTGGACGCCGCCGACGCCCATGCCGAACTGCTCCTCCGGCTCCTCGCCGACCGCCCGCTGCTGGTCTCCGGCCTGCTGCGCGGCACCGACCCGGGGCCGCTGGTCGCCGTCGACACCGAGGCCGGCGACCGCCACCGCCACGGCCGGGCCGTCGCGGTGCTGCACTTCGCCGACGGCGCCTCCGTCGTCCACCGGCCGCGCCCGCCCGCGGCCCACCGCCACTTCAACGCCCTGCTGGGCTGGTACAACGCCCAGCCCGGCGTGCCGAGGCTGCGTGCGCTCTCGCTGGTCGACCGGGGCGGCTACGGCTGGACGGAGTTCGCCGAGTTCCGGCCCTGCCGCACCGGGTTCGAGGTCGAGCGGTTCTACCGGCGCCAGGGCGCGCTGCTGGCGCTGCTGCACGTGCTGGACGGCACCGACATGCACGTCGAGAACGTGGTCGCCTGCGCGGACCAGCCGGTGCTGGTGGACGTGGAGACGCTGTTCCACCCGCCGTCCCAGGCCGGCCCGACGCCGGACCCGGCGGCCCGCGCGCTGGAGGAGTCGGTCCACCGGGTCGGCCTGCTGCCGCAACTGCTGCTGGGCGACGCCGGCGCGGTGGACGTCTCCGGCATCGGCGGCGGCCTGCGCACCGCCTCCCCGGTGGAGGGCGTCGACTGGGCCGGCGCCGGCACGGACGAGATGCGGCTGGTCCGGCGCGCCCGCCCGTTCCGCGAGGCCCGCAACCGCCCCCGGCTGGACGGCGCCGCCGTCGACCCCGCCGACCACACCGAGGCTCTGGTGGCCGGCTTCCGGGCCGGCTACACGGCGCTCACCGACGGCCGGGACGACCTCACCGGGCCCCGCGGCCTGCTGTACGCGTTCGCCGAGGACGAGGTCCGGGTGGTACCGCGGGCCACCCGGGTCTACGCCCGGCTGCTGGACGAGTCGACCCACCCGAACCTGCTGCGCAAAGCCGCCGACCGCGGCGCCGTGCTGGACCTGCTGCGCACCGACGCCGTGGACGACCCCGGCCGCCCCGGGCTGGCCGACCACGAACTCGCCGACCTCTGGGCCGGCGACGTCCCGCTCTTCACCGCCCGCCCCGGCGGCCGCGACCTCTGGACCGCCGACGGCCGCCGGCTTCCCGGCGAGCTGGCCGAGACCGGGCTGGCCCGCGCCGAGGCCAAACTCGCCGCGCTCGGCGGGGTGGACCGCAAGGACCAGGAGTGGATCGTCCGGGCCGCGATGGCCTGCGGCGCCGCCGTACCGGCGCACCGCCCCGGCCGCCCGGCGGCGGAGAACCTGTGGGCCACCGCCCCCGAACCGGAGCGGCTGCTGGCCGCCGCCCGCGGTGTCGGCGACCAGCTGGTCGCGGCAGCGTACGGGGGGCGCGGCCGGACCAACTGGCTGGGCCTGGAGCTGCTCGCCGACCGGTACTGGCGGGTCCGGCCGCTCGGCGCCGACCTCGCCGGCGGCTACACCGGCACCGCGCTCTTCCTCGCCCAACTCGCCGCCCTCACCGGCTCGGACCGCTACGCCGAGGTGGCCCGCCGGGCGCTCGCGCCCGTCCCCGGGCTGCTGGACACGCTCGCCGCGCACCCCGACCGGCCCGCCGCCGTCGGCTCCGGCGGCTTCGCCGGGCTCGGCGGCATCGCCTACGCGCTCACCGAGATCGCCCGCACCCTGGACGACCCGCTGATCCGGCAGTGGTGCGAGCCCGCCGTGGCGCTCACCGCGGCGGCCGCCGAGCGCGAGACCGACACCGGTGTGCACAGCGGCACCGCCGGCGGCCTGGCCGCGCTGCTCGCCGTGCACGCCGCCACCGGCCGGCCCGAGCCGCTGCGCGCCGCCACCGACTGCGCCGCGCTGCTGGCCGCCGCCCCGGCGCCCGCCGGGACCGGCTTCGCACACGGCTCGGCCGGCACCGGCTGGGCACTGCTGCGGTACGCGGAGGCCGTCGGGGAGCCCGCCGGCGGCCCGCACCACGCGGCCGGACTCGCCGCCCTGCGCGCCGCCACCGCCGTCCGGGCCCGGGAGTCCTCATGGTGCCGCGGCCGGCCGGGCATCGCCCTCGCCGTGGCCGACAACCCTGCCGCCCTGGCCGACCGGCCGCTCGCCGAGTGGCTGCAGCGCGCCGCCCGGAACACCGCCCGGGCGGCCGGCCTGCCCGACCACAGCCTCTGCCACGGCGAGTTGGGCGTCCTCGAACTGCTCGGCCACGGCAGCCCGGTACCCGGCCGGACGCCCTGGGTGCGGCGGGCGGGCGCGCTGCTGGCCGGCCTCGACCAGGACGGTCCGCGCTGCGGCAGCCCCGACCACGTGCCGCACCCGGGCCTGCTCACCGGCCTCGCCGGGATCGGCCACGGCCTGCTGCGGCTGGGCTATCCCGAGCGCGTCCCGCCCGTGCTGCTGCTGCGCCCCGGTGCGCCGGCCGACCCGCCGGCCCGTCCGTCGGGCCGTCCGTCGGCCCGTCGGCCGGCCCGCTGAACGTGCCGCGCCCGCCGTCCGCCAGGATGGCGGGCGGTGCGGCGGGCGGGCAGCCGCCCGCCCGCTCCGACCGCCACCACCCCGACGACGAATGGGAGAACCCGTGAACGACACCGACCTGGCGCCCACCCGGCACTACCCGGACACCCGGCCCGAGGACTCCTTCGACCACCCGGCCGGCGAGATCCGCCTGCGGGTCGGCAGCGGCCTGGGCCTGCGCTCGCAGCTGCTCGCCTCCGGCGGCACGGCACCGGCCTTCGAATTCCCGACCATGACGGTCCCGGCGTAGCGAGCGAGGCCGTCACACCGCCGCCACCGGGGACCGGGCAGCCCCCCGGTGGCGGCATCCGGCACCCGGCAGCCGGACCCGGGCGGGACCGACCCGGCGCCGCCCGGGCCCGCTCCGGCCCCCGCCCCGGCCCAACCGGACCGGATTCCCGCAGATGCGGTCGTACGGTAACGATCCCGTGATGGCAGCGTGTTTGCTTCGTGGCCGATGAGCTGCACTACAGATCAGACGGACCGTCAAGTAGCCTGCGCCCATGCGCACGACTTCGTCGATCACCGTCGGCCGGGACGCCGAGATCAGCCTGCTGGGCAGCGCGCTGGCCACCTCCCGTCAGCGGGCCGGCCGGGCGGTCTTCCTGCTCGGCGACGCCGGCATGGGCAAGTCCCGGCTGGCCGGCGAGTGCGCCTACCAGGCCTACGGACTCGGCCTGCCGGTGCTGCGCGGCCGAGGCTCCTCGACACTGACCGTGACGCCGTTCCGGCCGCTGATCGAGGCCCTCGCCTCGCGCTTCCGGGCCGCCGGCACCCCCACCGACGCCGAGCTCGAGCCCTACCGCCCCGCCCTGGCCCGGCTGGTCCCCGAGTGGCGCGCAACGGCCGGCACCGCGCCCGCCTACCCGGAGACGGTGGTCGAACTCGCCGAGGCGCTGCTGCGTCTGCTCGCCGTCCTCGGCCGCGACGCCGGCTGCGTTCTGCTGCTGGAGGACCTGCACGACACCGACGCCGAGACGGTCGCGGTGCTGGAGTACCTGGTCGACAACCTGGAGGGCCTGCCGGTCCTGCTGGTGGGAACGCTGCGCGGGGAGCCCGGACCGGCCCTGGACCTCGTCCGCGCCGCCGAGCGCCGGCGCGCCGCCACCGTCACCGAGCTGCGGCCGCTGCCGCCGGCCGACGTCCGGACGATGGCCGCGGACATCCTGGAGAGCGCGGCCGCCGAGGTGCCCGCGCCGGTGCTGGAACGGCTCGCCGAGCGCGGCGACGGCTGCCCCTACCTGGTCGAGGAACTGCTCGCCGACATGCTCGCCTCGGGCGCACTGCACCGGCCCGAGGGCCGCTGGGAGGTGGCCGGCGACCTCTGCACCGCCGTCCCCACCACCGTCGTCCGCAGCTGGGGCGGGCGGATCGACCAGCTCGACCCGCCGGTGCGCGAGCTGCTGCTCACCGCCGCCACCCTGGGCAGCCGCTTCTCCGTCGCGACCGTCCAGCTGATCACCGGCCACGACGACCGGACGCTCTTCAGCCACCTGCGCTCCGCCTGCGAGGCCAACGTCATCGTGCCGGACGGCGCCGCCCCGGACCGCTACGCCTTCCGGCACGCCCTCACCGCCGACGCCGTCATCGCGACCCTGGCACCCGCCGAGCGCGCCGCCCTGGCCCGCCGCGCCGCCGGGGCGATCCTGCGGGCCGACCCCGAGCTCGGCGACGAGCGGCGCCAGCTGGTGGCGTCGCTGCTGCTGGCCGGGGGCGACCCGGCGGGCGCCGCGGCGCACCTCGCCGAGGCCGGCCGGCGGACCCTGGCGGCCGGCGCCGCCGGTTCGGCCGTGGTGCTGCTGGAGCGCGCCCACGAGCTCGCCGGGGAGGCGGACCGCGCCGTCGTCGTCGAGCAGCTGCTGCTGGCGCTGGCCGAGGCCGGGCAACTGGACCGGGCCTTCGAACTGGCCCGCGCACTGCCCGCGATACCCTCCGCCGCGCCGGCGAACGCACTGCCGCCGCCCGCCGGCCACCCGCCCGCGGAGCGCCCGCCCACCCACGGCCGCCCCGCCGCCGACCGCCGGATCGACCTGCACACCCGGCTGGCCTTCGCCGCGGTGATGGCCGAGCGCGCCGGTGAGGCCGCCGCCCAGCTCGCCGCCGCCCGGGCGCTGGCCGGCAGCGATCCGCGCCCCGAGCAGGACGCCGCCCTGGTCGTCGTGGAGGGCCACCTCGCCCTGCTGCCCGGCCACGGCCCCGCCCCCGACGACGCCGAACAACCGGACCGGGCCGCGGACGTCGGCGGGACCGGCGGGACCGGCGCGGCCGGAACGACCGAGGCCGGCGGGGACGCCGCCGGGGCCGACCCGCAGCCGGCCCGCGCCCGCCTCGCCGAGACCGAGCGCCTCGCCCGCCGGGCCGCCGAGGTGGCCGAGGCCGCCGGCCTGCCGGTGGTCGCCTGCCAGGCGTGGCAGTTGCTCGCGCTGCTCGCCCGCGAGCGCGGCTTCGACGACGCCGACGCCTGCCTGGAGCGGATGCTCGCCGTCGCCGAGGCGCACGCCCTCCCGGTCTGGCGGGTCGAGGCACTGCTCCGGCTCGGCGCCAACGCCTTCATGCGCACCGGCGACGGCGCCCGCCTCGAAGCCGCCCGGGAGGCCGCCGCCGCACTCGGCGCGATCGTGCTCACCCAGACCCTGGACGGCCTGCTCGCCATGAACGCCGTGCTGCGCGGCGAGTGGGAAACCGCCCGCGCCGTCATCGACGACCGCCTCGACGCCACCGCCCGGCTGCGCAACCTCGGCGCCCACCGCTACCTGCTGCTCGGCTCCGCCACCCTCGCCGCCCACCTCGGCCGCGACCGCGAGATGGAGCGCGAGCTGGCCCGGTTCCGGCAGGCCGGCGGCGAGGAGTCGTTCCTGATGCCGCTGCGCCACGGCCTCTGCCGGGCCGTCGGCGCCCTGCTCGCCGAGGACCTCGGCCGGGCCCGGGCCGAACTGGCTGCCGGGATCGCCTGGGAGGAGCAGCACCCCAGCGTCTTCTACCTGGCCGGCCGGCACGGCCTGCACCCGCTGCTGGAGGTGCTCTCCGGCAGCTGGCACCGCGCCGACCTGGCCCGGGCCGCCACCGCCCCGGCCGCCGGACTCGCCTGGAACCGCCAGTTCCTGGGCTTCGCCGACGCCGTCCTGCTCGGCCGCGAGGGCCGCCCGGACGAGGCCGCCCGCGCCGTCGCCGACGCCCGCGCGACCGCCGCGCCGTTCCCGCTCGCCCACCACCTCGCGCTGCGGCTCGCCGCCGAGAGCGCGCTCGCCGACGGCTGGGGCGAGCCGGTGGCCTGGCTGCGCACGGCCGAGGAGTATTTCCACGCCACCGGCATCCAGCCGGTCGCGGCCGCCTGCCGCGCCCTGCTGCGCCGCGCCGGCGCCAGCGTCGCCCAGCACCGCGGCGGCCGCGACGCCGTACCGGCAGAGCTGCGCGGCTGCGGCGTGACGCTGCGCGAGTACGAGGTCTTCGTCCTGCTCTCGGAGCGGCCGGGCAACCAGCAGCTGGCCCGCCGGCTCTCCATCTCGCCGCGCACGGTGGAGAAGCACATCGCCGGCCTGCTCGCCAAGACCGGCCGCCCGGACCGCGCCGCCCTCTGCGACCTCGCCGCCGAACTCGCCGCCGGGCCCCTGACGTAGGGCCTGTCTTCGAATTCCCGCCTGCCCGGCGACGCCTGGGCGGACGATGGGAGTCCGAAGACACGCCCTGGGCCCGGTCCCGCGGATCGGGCCGGGCCGCTGCGGGCGCCGGCCCGTACCGGGGCTCAGGCCCTCTCTTTCGGATCCCGCCTGGCGTGATCCGAAAGAGAGGGCCTAGGACGTCAGGCGGACGATCTCGCCGATCTCCAGTGCCACGTGGACGACGCCGTCCGGGCCGACGGCGATGCCGTGCGGCTCGGCGCCCGGGACGGGCAGGTCGTAGCCGCGGTAGGCGCCGTCCGGGGTGAGACTGCCGATCCGGTTGCCGGCCCACTCGGTGAACCAGAGCCGGCCCTGCGGGTCGGCCGCGATCGCATGCGGCCGGGCTGCCCGGTCGGGCAGCGGGTGCTCGACGACCGTGCCGTCCGGCGCGATCCGGGCGACCTGCCCGGCGCCGATCTCGACGCACCAGAGCGCGCCGTCGCCGCCGCGGGCGATCCCGACCGGGGCCGCGCCCGCGGTGGGCAGCGGGTGCACGGTGACCTCCCCGGCGACGGTGATCCGGCCGACGGCGTGGGCCTGGTTGAGGGTGAACCAGAGCGCCCCGTCGGGCCCGGCGGTGATCATCGACGGGAAGCCGCCGTCGACCGGCAACGGATGCTCCGTCACCTCGCCGTCCACGGTGATCCGCCCGATCCGGCCGGCGTTCGGCTCGGTGAACCAGAGGGCGCCGTCGGGGCCCGCGGTGATCCCGTACGGCCCGGCGCCCTCGGTCGGCAGCCCGAACGAGCACTCCCGGCCGTCGGTGCCGATCCGCCCGATCCGGTGGTCCCGCATCCGGGTGAACCAGAGCGCGCCGTCCGGGCCCGCCGTGATCACCGCCGGCCCGCTCTCCGGCGCGGCCGGGCCGAACCGCCGCACCGAGCCGTCGGCCGCCAGCCGCCCGACCTCGCCGGAGTGCACCAGGGTGAACCAGACGCCGCCGTCCGGCCCCACCGCCACCCCGTACGGCCCGGCCTGACCGTCCGACACCTGGAACCGCTCGATCGCCATCCGCAACCCGCCCCTTCACTATCGCGACTCGCGTCGCATTAGCGATCCTGCCACGCCCCCAGTCCGTACGGCAACTACCCGTCCGCCTCACCCGCGGCCGGCCCGGCGCGGACGCCCTTGCGGCCGCCGCGCCGGGTGCGGTCGGCGTCGCCGCGCAGGACGGAGATCACGCCGACCCCGGCGGCGCAGAGCGGAACGGCGAGCAGGGCGCCGAGGATCCCGGCGAGGCCGGAGCCGGCCACCACCGCGATCATGATGGTGGCGGGGTGCAGTTCGACGGTCCGGCTCTGGATCAGCGGCTGCAGGATGTTGCCCTCCACCGCCTGCACCGCGAGGACGATCCCGAGCGCCCAGAGCGCGGTGCCGATGCCGCCCTCGGCGAGCGCGACCAGCACCGCCACCGTCCCGGAGAGGAAGGCGCCGACGAACGGGATGTAGGCGCCCATGAAGACCAGGGCGCCGAGCCCGGCCGCGCCGGGCACGCCGAGCAGCAGCAGGCCGACGGTGATGAAGAACGCGTCGATCAGCGCGATCAGCGTCGTGCCGCGCATGAAGCCGGCCATCGCGTCGAAGGCCCGGTCGGCGCAGGCGATGACGGTCTCGGCGGTGCGGGGCGGGAGGTTGGAGCGGATGGAGTCGCCGGTGCGGTGGCCGTCGCGGAGGAAGAAGAAGACCAGCGCCAGGGCGAGCACGGCACCGGTCAGGACCTGCGTGGCGAGGCCGAGGCCGGAGAGCACGCCGTTGGTGACGGTGGAGACCAGTGCGCTGCTCTCGCCCTGGGCGTTGTCCAGGGCGTGGCGGATCTTCTCGCCGAACGGCCCGAGCCACTCGGCGATCCGGTCGCCGGCCTCCTGGAGTGCGGAGGCGATCTGCGGGGCGCTGTGCACCAGGGAGTTGACCAGCAGGGCGACCACGCCGCCGACGGCGGCCACCAGCAGGGCGCAGGTGAGCCCGGCGGCCGTGCCGCGGCCGACCCCGTGCCGGACCATCCACGGCATCACGGGGTAGAGCAGCGCGGTGCCGAGCAGCGCGAGGGCGACCGGGATGGTGGCGGCGCGCAGCTCGACCAGGGCGAAGCCCACCAGGGAGGCGACGGCGATGAGGAGGATGACCGCGGCCGACCAGGCCGCAGCCGCCCGGATCGCGGGCGGGAGCATCAGGTACGGGCGCCGGTGGTCCTCCCGGCGTTCCGGGGGAACGCCGCCGGACGGGGGCTCCCCCGACATCTCCACCTCCGCCTGGGTCGATCGCGCCCTGCTCGCCCCATCTCAACAGATGAGGTGACGGATCGCCCGTTGTGCGGAATTCGATGCGCCCCGGCGGTGGGAGCACCGGCAGCAGGAGCCCACCCGGCGGAGCGCCGGGAGGAGCGCCTGAGGAGCGTCAGGAGGAGCGCGCCCGCCCTACGCCGCCACCTCGAAGCGGACCGCTCCGCCCCCGCCCGCGAAGGCGAGGACCCGTTCGGCCTCCGCACCGGCCGCCTGCCGGTCGGCCCGGCCCAGCGCCGCGAACGGGCGGATCACCACGGTGCGCTCGCCGGCCTTGTCCTCCGTCAGCTCCCAGTTGCCGGCGACCAGGCCGTCGACCAGCAGGATCCCGAGCACGATGCCGTTCTGCGTCATCACCCGCGGCCGGTACTCCTCCGGCAGCACCCTGGTCCGGTCCGCGTGCGAGAGGACCAGGTTGTCGAAGGGCGCGACCAGCCGGACCGGCGCCGGCACGGACGGGTCCGGCCGGGGCGCGTCGGGCAGGTCGTACAGCAGCCGGCCGTGCTCGTCGCGGAACGTCAGCAGCTGCGGTTCGAGCCGCTTCAGGACCGGGCCGAGCCGGCTGAGGCCGCACCACTTCTGCAGGTCGGCGGCGGTGGCGGGGCCGAACGCGGCGAGGTAGCGCAGCGCCAGGTCGTCCGGCGAGGGCGCCGGGTCGAGCGGGCGGCCCAGCCAGTGCTCGGCGGTGGTGTGCGCGGCACCGCCGCTCCGGCCCCAGATGCCGCGCGGCGGCACCTGGACGAGCGGCAGCCGGCAGCGCGCGGCCTGGGCGAGGGCGGCCGGGTCGCGGTCGGGGCGGCCGGCGGCGAGGAGTGCGCCGAGCCGCTGGAAGGTGAGGGGCTCCTCCTCGACCAGCGCGCGTGCCTCGGCGGCCAGCGCGTCGAGGTCCAGGCCGGTCAGCCGCTTGCCGAAGGCGCTGCGCAGGCCCTGGTCGAGCACGGGCTGGAGGAGCGGGCGCAGGGTGAGGCAGTCGTCGGCGGTGACCAGGTGGATGGTGCCGCGCTGGAGGGCGATCCGGACCACCTCGCGCCCCTCGATCAGCGCGGTCAGCTCCTCGTGGGCGAAGCCGTCCAGCCGGCTGAGCAGGCCGAGGTAGGGCGGCTGCGGCGCGGCCTGGGCCTGGAGGCCGCCGAGGTGGCGGACCATCGCCCCGGCCGTCATGGTCGAGCGGGCGAGCAGGTGCTGACGGGCCAGCAGCGCGCGGCCGAGCGCCCGGGTGCTCAGGACGGGCGGGCCGGCCGCGGGTGACCGGCTCACCGCCGGCCGTCCAGGACGGAGCGCAGCAGGTCGATCCGGTTGGTGGTGATCGAGTCGACGCCGG
This sequence comes from Kitasatospora sp. NPDC090091, assembly GCF_044747365.1. Lineage (NCBI taxonomy): Bacteria > Bacillati > Actinomycetota > Actinomycetes > Kitasatosporales > Streptomycetaceae > Kitasatospora > Kitasatospora sp. NPDC090091. The sequence continues at coordinate 103,824 of NZ_JBIVDY010000016.1, read as the reverse complement.
CGGCGCAGAGCCGGCGCATGGTGCGGCGCAGGTCGGCGGTCCAGGTGGAGACGGCGAGCCCGGCGTCGTGGGCGGCGGCGGTGAACTCGGCGGTGACGAGGCCGAACGGCGGGTTCAGGTAGGCCGGCCGCAGGTCGTCGAGCAGGGCGCGGACGGGCAGCCGGGGCTGCTTCCAGGTGAGCGCGATCTCGGCGTGCGGGGCGGCGGCGCGGACGGCGAGCATCGCGGTGGCGGGGCCGCAGAAGGCCACCCGGTGTTCGAGGCCGAGGCCGGTGACGACCTCCCAGGTGGCCACGACGGGGTGCGGGTCGTCCAGGTCGATCAGCAGCCGGGCGGCGGGGGTGGCGGCCACGGTCTTGAGCGCCTCGGCGAGGGTGGGGACGGTGAGGTCGCCGTCGCGCAGCTCGTCCAGCTGGTCGAGCGGGACGCGGCGCAGCGGGCGCAGGTCGCCCCAGAGGCGTTCCAGGGTCTCGTCGTGGAGCAGCACGGGCACGCCGTCGCGGGTGAGGCGGACGTCGACCTCGACGGCGTCGGCGCCGGCGGCGAGCGCGGACTCGACGGAGGGCAGGGTGTTCTCGCGGTACCGGTAGGGGTCGCCGCGGTGGGCGACGGCGAGCACCGGACGGAGGTCGTCGGGGGCGGCGGCGGGGCGGGCGGCGGTCGGACGGGCGGCGTTCATCGCGGCGGTGGGGTTCCTCGGGTCGGTCGCGCTTCGGGTCACACGGGCCGGCTGGCGCCGGGTCGGGCGGTGGGCGCTCAGCGGATCAGTCCGGCGAGCCACGGGGACAGCTGGAGGTGGGTGACGGCCTCGCGGTAGCTCGGTTCGCCGGGGACGGTGACGATCAGCGTGCAGGACGGCGGGAAGGCACGCTGCTTGACGTGGACCAGGCCGGTCCAGACCGAGTGCAGGAAGGCGGGCACGCTGTCGCGCGGCACGTCGAAGGCGATGTCGTCGACGGTGACCACGGCCTCGTCGTGGACGAAGAGGCGGACGGTGATCGCGGGCCGTCCGGCGATCTCCAGCAGCGCCTCGTGGGGTATCGCGTCGAGTTCGGAGCCTCCGGAGCCGCCACCGGCCGCGTCGGCGCCGACCAGCCCGGCGAAGGTCCGGTCACGGCCGATGTCGTGGCTCGCGCGGACCTCGCGGCCGTGCCGGGCGGCCATCGCCTCGACGGCGAACACGGCGCTCTGGGTGGACGGCAGCGGCGGGTGGGGCATCGGCGGTGGTCCTCTCGTCGGCGGGAGCGGAGCTTCAGCGGCGTTCGATCATCACATTGGTCGACTTGATGACGGCGGTCGCGGGAGTGCCGGGCACCAGGTTGAGCTCCTCGGCCGACTCCCGGCTGATCAGCGACACCACCCGGAACGGTCCGGCCTGGATCTCCACCTGCGCGGCGACGTCCCCGAGCACCACGTCGGTGACGATGCCGGGGAACCGGTTGCGTGCCGAGGAGGGCCGCCCCTCGGCCTCGGCGTTCTCGGGGCGGGCGAGCTCCCGGGCGAAGGCTGCCAGCTGGGCTCCGGGGATGATCCGGTGGCCGTGCTCGTCGCGCTCGGCGGCGACCCGGCCCGCGTCCACCCAGCGCCGCATGGTGTCGGCGCTCACGCCGAGCATCGCCGCCGCCTCGCCGATCCGGTACGGGTTGACCGGCGCCTCGGACTGGCCCATGGGTGACTCCTGACGGTGGTTCGGATCGGGGACCCCGGGGGGCCGGGGCCGTCCTCGGGGGTCGTGGCGGCCGCGGTCGCGACCGTCGCCGCCATCCTGCCGTACCGGGCGCCCCCGGGGCCAAGCGGAGCGGGCCGCCACCGGTCGAACGGGCGGCGCACGGGGCGGGCGGGGGCCGTCGGCCTCTTCGGCGTGCCCTACGTGGTCAGTACACCTACGGCCTACGGCTCGCCGAAGAGGTCCCGCCGGACGGCGTCGCCGGCGGTGAGGACGGCGCCGGCGAGCACCGCACCGCCGCCGGCCGTCCCGGCCCGGACCTCGGTGCGCAGCGGCGAGAGGCCGGCCAGCCGGTGCTCGACCCGGCCGGCCAGCTCGGCGCCGCCGGCCCGGCCGATCTCGCCGCCGAGCACGACGCAGCCCGGGTCGAGCACGACGCAGACGGCGGCCGCGCCGACGGCAATCCGTGCGGCGAGCTCGTCCAGGAAGGCGGCGCCCGGCTCGCCCTCGCCGAGCGCGTCGAGTGCGCCGCGCACGGCGGCCTCGGCGGCGGCCGCGTCGTCGGCGGGGTCGGCGGGCAGGCCGTGGGCGCGGGCCAGGCCGCAGACCGCGGCGCTGCCGACCAGACCGTGGAAACCTTCCTCGCACCCGACCGCGCTGGGCAGCCCGGAGGTGCCGGGCACGGGCAGGAAGCAGATCTCGCCGGTGCCGCCGGAGGCCCCGCGGCGCAGCCGCCCGTCGAGGATCACGGCGGCGCCGACGCTGTGGCCGAGCCAGATCAGGACGAAGGTGTCCCGGCCCTGGGCGGCGCCGATCCGGTACTCGGCGCGCCCGGCCAGGTTGACCTCGTTCTCCAGGATCACGTCGGTACCGGGCAGTTCGCGCAGTGCGGCGAGGAGTTCGGCGTGCCAGCCGGGGAGCGCGCCGGTGCTGTGCAGGCGTCCGGTGGCGGGGTCGACCAGGCCCGGGGCGCCGACGGCGACGGTGTGCAGGCGCTCGACGCCGGCCCGCTGCGCGGTCTCGTGCAGGGTGCGGACGATCCGCTCGGCGGTCCCGGCGTCGCCGTCGCCCTCGACGGCCAGCTCGGCGGTGGCCAGGGCCTGCCCGGCGAGGTCGGCGACGACCAGGCTGACGCCGCCGGAGCGGACGTCGACGGCGGCGAGGTGGGCGCGCGAGGCGACGAGCGCGTACAGCCGGGCGTTGGGGCCGCGCCGCTGCTCGCCGCGCTCGCCGACGACGGCGACCAGGCCGGTGCGCTGCAGGCGCTCCAGCAGGTCGGCGACGGTGGGCCGGGAGAGGCCGGTGAGGTCGCGCAGTTCGGTGGCGGTCAGTGGTCCCTGTTCGAGCAGCAGGTTGAGCGCCAGCCGGTCGTTGATCGCCCGGGCGGTGCTCGGCGTGGCCGTACGCGCGGTGGTCATGGAAGTGCATCCTTCCAGAGTGTTTCTATCAGGGTCCCTTCCTGATAATTTATCGAACCGCACCGGGCACGGACGGCCGTCCGCCGGGGGCACTATCGGTAGGAACCCCCACACCCGCTGGGAGCACCTACGGCAATCACCATCCACAGGGCATCGCCGCGCGCCGCGCGGCCGGGAGGGAAGACCTGATGACAGACGCACCGACCGCAGGACCACCCGCCGGGCCGACGGAGAGCAGGCCGGCCACGACCACGCCGGCCGGGACCGGGCCGGCCGGCGAGGCGCTGGAGCGGCCGCGCCGGGCGAGGACCGCCATCGCCCTGGTGTTCGCCGTGCACGGCGCGGTGGGCGGCACCTTCGTCAGCCGCATCCCGTGGATCCAGGACCGGCTGGACCTCTCGCCCGGCCAGCTCGGCCTCGCCCTGGTGATGCCGGCGATCGGCTCGTTCGTCGCGATGCCGCTGGCCGGCCGGGTGGTCCACCGCCACGGCGGGCGGGCAGCGGTGCGCGGCCTGCTCTCGGTCTGGTGCCTGGCGCTGGTCCTGCCCGCGCTCGCCCCCTCGCTGCCGACCCTCTGCGCGGCCCTCCTGGTGTACGGCGCGACCGCCGGCACGGCGGACGTCGCGATGAACGCGCAGGGCGTGGAGATCGAGCGCCGGCTCGGGCGCTCGATCATGTCCGGACTGCACGGGATGTGGAGCGCGGGCGGGCTGGTGGCCTCGGCCTTCGGCATCCTGGCCGCTCACCAGAACCTCGACGCCCGGCTCCAGCTGGCCGTCACCGCCCTGGTGCTCTGCGTCCTGGCGCAGCCGGTCTGCCGCGGCCTGCCCGACTTCCGCGCCCCCGAGGAGGCCGAAGCGCCGCCGCGGTTCGCACTGCCCCCGCGCAGCTCGCTGGTGATCGGCATGGTCGGCTTCTGCGCGGTGTTCGCCGAGGGCGCCTCGATGGACTGGAGCGGCGTCTACCTCAAGGACGTCACCGGCGCCTCCGCCACCCTCGCGGCCGCCTCGTACACGGCGTTCTCGCTGACCATGGCGGTCAGCCGGCTGGCCGGCGACGCGGCGATCCGCCGGCTCGGCGCCGTCCGGGCGACCAGGCTGAGCGGCGCGGTCGCCGGCGCGGGCGGCGTGCTGGTGGTCTGCGCGGACAGCCCGCTGCTGGCCATCCCCGGGTTCGCCCTGATCGGGATCGGGATAGCAGTGGTCGTCCCGCTGGCCTTCGCGGCGGCCGGCCGGATCGGCAGCAACCCGAGCCAGGCCATCGCCGGCGTCGCGACCGTGACCTACACCTCCGGACTGATCGCCCCCGCCATCGTCGGCGGGCTCGCCCAGGCCACCTCGCTGACCGCCTCCTTCGCGGTGGTCACCACCCTGGCGTTCGCCCTGCTGCCGAGCGCGGGCGCGCTGCGCCGCGCCGAGCCGGACGCCCCGGCCGGCCCGGCCGGCCCGGAAGGCACGGTCCCCGACGCCCGGTCGGCACCCGGAGCCGCGGCCGGAACGGCGGCCGCGCCCTCCGGCCGGTAGCCGGCGGCGGGGCCCCGGACACCGAACGACCGGCCCGCCGAGAATTCCCGTCGAGCATCACCGAATCGTCATCGACATGACATCGAAAAGGCCTTTCCAAAGAGATCTCCAAGGGATATGATAAACCCTTTCCAGGGAATTCCCCGCTAATATCGGCGACCGTCGGGCGAAGCCGCCCGGCGGTTCCGCCTTTCCGCCCAGCGAAGGAATTCCCGTGTGCTACGACGCCGACGCCGCGCCGCCCGCCTGCACCCCCGCGCCCGGCCCGGTCGCCGAGGCCGCCGCGCTCACCCTGACCGCCGGGGACGGCACCGGGGTCGGCGCCTTCCTTGCCCGGCCGGTGCGGGTCACCGGCCCGGCCGTCCTCGTCCTGCCGGACAACCGGGGCCTTTCCGGTTTCTACCGGCAGACCGCCGTACGGCTCGCCGAACAGGGCCACCCGGCACTCGCGATCGACTATTTCGGGCGCACCGCCGGACCCGACCCGGAAAAGCGCGCACCGGAATTCGGTGACCTGCCCGGACTGCTGCCGCACCTGCTCGCCCTCACCCCGGACGGCCTGGACGCCGACATCGCGGCCGGGGTCGAGCACCTGCGCGGGACCGGCGCCGCGGAGGTGGTCGCGCTCGGCTTCTGCTTCGGCGGCCGCCAGGCCTTCCGGGCGTCGGCACCGCGCTTCGGCCTGGCCGGCGCGGTCGGCTTCTACGGCTATCCCGACACCATCAACGGCGCCCCCGGCCCGACCCAGCTCGCGTCCGGGCTGACCGCGCCGATCCTCGCGCTCTGGGGCGGCGCCGACGAGTCGATCGCACCCGAGGTGGTCGACGCCTTCGACCGGGCGCTCGGCGCGGCCGGCTGCCCGCACCGCTTCGTCGTCTATCCGCGCGCGCCGCACAACTTCTTCGAGCTCGGCGCCGCAGAGCACGCCGAGGCGGCGGCGGACGCCTGGCAGCGCCTGCTCGCCTTCCTGGCGGGTCCGGGCCGGCCGAGCTGAGCCGCACCGCTCCGAGCCAGCCCGAGCCGGGACCCCCCAGCCAGGACCGCCCCTCCGAGCCGGCGCCGGCCGCGCCGGGCGGGGGCGCGCCGACCACCCGGAGCCGGTCGTGCACCCGGGCTGCGGCCCCCGGCCCGGGCGGGCGGGCGCAGCGGTTAGGCTCGGTCGGTGCCCGACACCATGCCGCTCGCACCGCCCGCGCCGCCCGCCACCGAGCTGCCCGCCACCGAGCCGCCGGCCGGTGAGCCGTCGACCGCCGGGGCGGCCACGCCGCCGGCCGGTCCGACCGCGCGCTCGGCGTGGCTGCGGTTCACCCTGCTGGTGCTGATCCTCGGCGCGGCGGCCGGTTCGCTGCTGCTCTGGAGCCCGACGGCGCTGCTCTCCGGCGGCCTGCCCGCCGGGGTGCCCGGGTACTGGCTGGCACCGCTCTTCGTCGCGGTGTACGCGGTGGGCACGCTCGCCTTCGTCCCCCGGCCGGCGCTCAACGCGGCGGCCGGACTGCTGCTCGGCATCCAGCAGGGCGTGGCGATGGCGGTGGTCGGCACCACGCTGGGCGCGGCGATGGCCTTCGCCCTGGGGCGTCTGCTCGGACGCGAGGCGCTCCGCCCCTACCTGCGGGGGCGGATGCTGCTCGCCCTGGACAAGCGGTTCACCGAGCAGGGCTTCCGCAGCGTGCTGGTGCTCCGGCTGATGCCCGGGCTTCCGTTCCAGGCCGGCAACTACGGCGCGGCCTTCTCCGGCGTGCGGTTCGTGCCGTTCCTGGTCGCCACCGCGCTCGGCGTGACCCCGGCGACGGCCGTCTACGTCACGGCGGCCGCCAGTGCGGACGAGCCCGGCTCGGCCGCGTTCCTGCTCTCGGCCGGCACGATCGGCGTGCTGCTCGTGGGGAGCCTGGTGGGACTCTGGCGGGCGGTCGCGCGGCGGCGTTCGAGCGCGGCCTGAGCGCCCCCGACCGGCGGCACGCCCCGCCTCCGCCGACTATTCGCTCGCGTCCGCGACGCCGGGTGCGCCACGATGGCGGCCATGACGACGACGACCACCCGGATCGATCCCCCGATGGCGGCGGACGAGCCCGCGATGCTGACCGCCTGGCTCGACTACCACCGCGCCACCCTCGCGCTGAAGTGCGAGGGGCTGACCGACGAGCAGCTGAAGCTGCGGTCCGTCCCGCCGTCCACGCTCTCGCTGCTCGGGCTGGTCCGGCACATGGCCGAGGTCGAGCGGTACTGGTTCCGGACCATCCTCCTCGGCGAGGACACCGGCCCCGACGGCCTGTACTGGACCCGCGAGGACCCGGACGGCGACTTCGACAACATCGACGGTGCCGACGCCGCGGCGGACTTCGCCGTCTGGCGGGCCGAGGTGGCCGCCGCCCGGGCCGCGTCCGAGGGGCTGCCGCTGGAGACGGCCGGCAAACGCGACCGCCGTGGCGAGCAGGTGACGCTCCGCTGGATCCTCGTCCACATGGTCGAGGAGTACGCGCGACACAACGGGCACGCCGATCTGCTCCGGGAGCTGGTGGACGGCGTCACCGGCGAGTGAAATCGTTTCCGCATTGTTGACAAGTGGTCAATTGGGCGGTGACCGCGACCGATATGGTCTACGCGCGCAACCGTCCGCGGTTCCCTTGCGTCGCAACAGTTGCCCGGGTTCGCCCGGGTTTCCGGCGCGGCACGACTCGTACGGGGGTCGCGAGCGGGCACGGGACCGGTGATCAGTGCGATACTCGGACAGTTCCGACGAGTGGATGACGTGTCAAAAGGACACGCGCACCGGGGGACCTGTACGGAACGAGGCAGGGAGGCGCGGCATGGGAGCACTTCGCGACGAGCACCACAACGGGTGGCTGATGCCCTCCGGGAACTACCCGGCCGCGGTGTACGACGACGAGTGGATCGAGCAGGAGACGGTTCCGTCCTCCCCCGCCCCCACGAAGATCGTCTCCCTGCGGCCGACCGGCTTCGAGGCCGCCCGGACGGTCGGTGAGCACATCCGGGCGAGCACGCCGGTGGTCATGGACCTCACCGAGATGGAGGAGGCCGAGGCCAAGCGCATGGTCGACTTCGCCTCCGGGCTGATCTTCGGCACCTGCGGCGGCATCGAGCGGATCGCCCGCCGGGTGTTCCTGCTCACCCCGGCGGACGTCGAGGTGATGGTGATCGACCGACCGCTGGACGACACCGGGTTCTACAACCAGAGCTGAGCACCCGCGCGCAGCCCAGTACGCGCGACCGCAGAGACCGGGGACGGCCACCGCCGTCCCCGGTCTCTTTGCTGTCCGTCCCGGGCCACCCGCCTCGGAGCACCCGCCCACAGCGCTTCACTACCGACTCATCTGCATCACTCCATCTTCGATTGAGACACTGATGTCTCAATCGATGTATGCTTGCATCATGGCCACCGATCGCGATGCCGTCCTCGAAGCTGCCGTGGGCGTGCTCTCCCGCCGCCCCACCGCGCACCTCGACGAGATCGCCCGCGCTGCGGGCATCAGCCGCGCCACCCTCCACCGGCTCTTCCCCGGCCGGGACGCGCTGATCCGCGAGGTCGGCCTGCTCGGCCTGCAGCGGTTCCGCGCCGCCCTGGACACCGCGGCCATCGAGGACGGCGACCCGCATGCGGCACTGCGCCGCCTCGTCGACGCGGTCGTCCCGGACGCCGCGCTCTGCGCCTTCCTGGCCGGCGAGAACCAGCTCTACGACGACGAGGCCATCGACGAGCTCTGGGAGTCGCAGATCGTCCGGATGCACGCGCTCTTCCTGCGCGGCCAGCAGCAGGGCGTCTTCCGCGTCGAGCTCTCCGCCGCCTGGCTCAGCGAGGCCTTCTTCGACCTGGTCGCCGGAATCGGCTGGGCGATCCAGGACGGCCGGCTCGCCCCGCGCGACGCGGCGTTCTCGCTCGCCGAGCTCTTCCTCGGCGGAGCCCTGCGCACCCCGCCGCAGCCGGACCCGCAGTAACCCGTCCACCCACCCACAGCACCTCGGACGCACAGGCCGCCGGAACCGGCGGTCGGAAACCGATACCCCATGAGCAGCACCCTCCACGCCAGCCCCCGCCAGCGCTGGACCGGCCTCGCCGTCCTCGTCCTGGCCGTCACCCTGGTCGCCGTCGACGCGACCGTCCTCTCCCTCGCCATACCCTCGATCAGCGAGACGCTCCGCCCCAGCGGCACCCAGTTGCTCTGGATCGGCGACGCCTACTCCTTCGTGCTGGCCGGCCTGCTGGTCAGCATGGGCGCGCTGAGCGACCGGATCGGCCGCAAGAAGCTGCTGCTGGCCGGCTCCACCGCCTTCGGCGCCGCGTCCCTGCTCGCCGCCTACGCCCCCGGCCCGGGCTGGCTGATCCTGGCCCGCGCGCTGCTCGGCGTGGCCGGGGCGACCATCATGCCGTCCACCCTCTCGCTGATCCGCGGCCTCTTCCCGGACGACCGCGAGCGCGCCACCGCGATCGGCATCTGGGGCGCCGGCGCCACCGCCGGCGCTGCCCTCGGCCCGGTCGTCGGCGGGGCGCTGCTGGAGCACTTCTGGTGGGGCTCGGTCTTCCTGCTGAACATCCCGGTGCTGCTCCTGCTGCTCGTCCTCGGCGCCTGGCTGCTGCCCGAGTCGCGGGACCCGCGGCCCGGCCGCTGGGACGTGCTCAGCGTGCTGCTCTCGCTGGCCGGTGTGATCGGCGTGGTCTACGCCGTCAAGGAGGCCGCCGCGCACGGCGTCGCCCGGTGGGACGTCCCCGTCGCCGGCGTGCTGGGCGCCGCCGCGCTGACCGTCTTCGTCCGGCGCCAGCTGCGCCTGCCGACCCCGCTGCTGGACGTGCGGCTCTTCGCCGACCGGCGGTTCACCGCGGCCGTGCTGGCCTCGCTCACCGCGCTGATCGGCCTCTCCGGCGTGGTCTTCGTGACCTCGCAGTACCTGCAGCTGGTCCGCGGCTACGAGCCGCTCCAGGCCGGTCTGGCCGAGCTGCCGGCCTTCGCCGGCGCGGTGGTCGGCGGTCTGCTGACCGCCCGGCTGGTGCGGCGCACCGGCGCCCGGGCCGCGCTGACCGCGGGCCTGCTGGCCATGGGCCTCGGTGTCGGGATGATCGGCTGGGTGCAGCAGGACACCACGTACCTGGTGGTGGCCGCCGCCTTCCTGATCGTCGGCACCGCCGAGGGCGTGGTCTACACCCTCGGCGCCGACCTGGTGCTGGGCGCTGCGCCCGCCGACAAGGCCGGCGCCGCCTCCGCCGTCTCCGAGACGGCGTACGAGCTGGGCACCGCGCTCGGCATCGCGCTGGTCGGCTCGGTGGCGACCTCGCTCTACGCGAGCGGGCTGGCCGTCCCGGCCGGGGCCGACCCGGAGGCGGCGGCCCGGGCGGGCGAGTCGCTGGGCGGTGCGGTGGAGGCGGCGGCCGGCCTGCCGGCCGCGCTGGCCGAGCCGCTGCTGGCGAGCGCCCGCGACGCCTTCGTGCACGGCATGAACGTCGCGGCGGTGCTGGCCGGGGCCTCGCTGCTGGCCGCCTCGGCACTGGCCTGGCGCCTGCTGCGCGGTCTGTCGCGCCCGGCGCAGCACGACGACCGGCCGACGCAGCACGACGACCCGACGCAGCACGACGACCCGGCGCAGCAGGCAGACCGGCCGGAGCAGCAGCCCGCGGAGCGGGTGAAGGCGGACGCGTAACCGCCGCCGCGGTGCCCTCGCCGTCGTCCGTTGGTCCCCGTGTCCCCCGCCAGGGACGCGGGGATCCGCGTGTTCGGGCCGACGGTCTCAGGAGCGGCGGACTCCGGCCCGGCGGTCTCGGGCCCGGCGGTGTCAGCCCGTCCCGAAGGGGAGCTCCAGCTCGGCCCAGACCACCTTGCCGTCCCGGGTCAGCCGGCTGCCCCAGCGCTGGGCCAGCTCGCTGACCAGGAACATGCCGCGGCCGCCCTCGTCCTGCTCGGCGAACGGGCGCAGCTGGGGCGTCTGCCCGCCGGCGTCGGCGACCTCGACGGTGAGCACCCGGTCGCGGAAGAGCCGGAGCCGGCGCGGGGCGTCGGCGTGCAGCAGGGCGTTCGTGACCAGCTCGCTGACCAGCAGCTCGGCGTAGTCGGAGAGCGCGGACAGGCCCCAGGTCTCCAGGGTGCTGCGGGTGAAGCGGCGGGCCTTGCCGGGCAGGCGGCCGCCGCCGGTGAGCGGGAGGGTGGCGATCCGGTCGGCGGGCAGCGGCAGCACCCGGGCCATGATCATCGCGATGTCGTCGTCCGTGCCGTCGGTGACCAGCGCGCCGAGCACGGCGTCGCAGCTCGCCTCCAGGGTGCGGCCGGGCCCGGCCAGGGTGCGGGCGAGCAGGTCGATGCCGTCGTCGAGGTCCTGGCCGCGCCGCTCGACCAGGCCGTCGGTGTAGAGGGCGACCATGGCACCCTCGGGGAGGGCGAACTCGATCGACTCGAAGGCCACCCCGCCGACGCCGAGCGGGACGCCGGGCGGCACGTCGACCCTGCGGGTGGTGCCGTCCGGGCCGACCCACACCGGCGGCAGGTGGCCCGCCGAGGCGACCTGGACGGTGCGCTCCAGCGGGTCGTAGACGGCGCAGATGCAGGTGGCGAACTGGCCCTCGCCGATGCCCGAGGCGGTCTCGTCGAGCCGGGTGAGCACCTGTTCCGGCGGCATGTCCAGGGTGGCGAGGGTGCGGGCCACCGTGCGGAGTTGGCCCATCGTGGCGGCGGCGCGGATGCCGTGGCCCATCACGTCGCCGACCACCAGGGCGACCCGGCCGCAGGAGAGCGGCACCACGTCGAACCAGTCGCCGCCGACCTCGCTGACCACGCTGCTGGGCAGGTAGCGGTAGGCGATCTCCAGCCCGAGGGTGCGGTGGATCTCCTGCGGCAGCAGGCTGCGCTGCAGGGTCAGCGCGGTCTCGCGCTCGCGCCGGTAGAGCCGGGCGTTGTCGACGGCGAGCGCGGTGCGGGCGACCAGCTCCTCGGCGAGGGCGACGTCGGCGTCGGTGAACGGCTCCGGGTTGCGCATCCGGATGAACTCGGCGCCGCCCAGCACCATGCCCCGCGCGGTCATCGGCACCATCAGGTACGAGTGGATGCCGGCTGCTATCCCCGGCGCGACGCGCTCCGGGGTGGCGACCAGGCCGCGCAGCACGTCCGCGTCGACGTGGGAGCGCAGCAGGGGCCGCCCGCTGCGCAGGCACTGGGTGTAACTGCGGTCGGGGGCGTACTCGGAGACCTCCCCGACGGTGTCGACGGCGAGGGCGAGGCCGGACTCGTAGGACTCCCCGACGGCGACGGCGCGCAGCTGGACGGAGCGGTCCAGCGGGATGGTGGTGGGCTCGGCACCGCGCAGCACCGGCTCCAGCAGGTCGACGGTGGCGAAGTCGGCGAAGCGCGGCACGACCGCCTCGATCAGCTCCTCGGCGGTGCGCTGCAGGTCGAGGGTGGTGCCGATCCGGGCGGTGGCCTCGGCGATGGTGGCGAGCCGTTCCTGCGCGCGGGAGGCGCGGGCCTCGGCCTGGAACCGCTCGGTGACGTCGATGATGGACGAGCAGACCCCGAAGACCCGCCCGGTGGAGTCCTGCAGCCGGAAGTAGGAGGCGGACCAGGCGCGGTCGCGGCGCGGGTCGCCGGGGACGCGGCCGTGCGAGCGGGCGTCGACCACCGGGCGGCCGGTGGTGAGCACCTGTCGCATGGTCTGTTCTATCTCGGCGCTGTTGATGCCCGGCAGCACGGCGCTGATCCGCCGGCCCACGTGCTCCTCGACGGGGACGCCGTTCATCCGGGCCAGCGCCTTGTTGAGCCGGACGTAGCGCAGGTCGGTGTCGTAGACGGCCATGCCGATCGGGGACTGGCCGAAGATGCCGTCCAGGACTGCGAGGTCGGCCTCGACCCGGTGCAGTGCCGCGGTGTCGGAGGCGGTGGCGAGGAGCAGCAGGGTGCCGGCCGGTCCGGCGATCGGGTAGGTGCGGAACTCCAGCTCGACGACGTGCCCGTCCCGGTGCCGGACGGGGAAGGTGCCGGACCAGCCCTTGCCGCTCATGATGCGCTCGAACAACGCGAGCACCTCGGGGCGGTCGTCGCCGGAGGTGAGGAGCTGGGCGGCGTAGCTGCCGACGGCCTCGTCGGCGGAGAAGCCGAGCAGGGCCTCGGCGTCCTCGCTCCAGTGCAGGATGAGTCCGTCGTCCTGGAGCAGGGCGGTGGCGAGCGGGACCAGGCGGTGACCGTCGAGGCGTGCGGGGGTTCCGTCCGGCGCGGGGCCGGCGGCTTCGGTCGCGTCCCACTCGTGTCCGTGCATGATCAGGCAGCACCCCGGTTCGGCTCGTGCCCGGCCGGGCGGGGCCTCGCGGTCCGTGCCGGCCGGGGTTCTTCTCCAGACTGCACGGACATCGGCCGACCGGCGACCCCTTGGTCAGGGGCGTGCCGGACCCACCTGGTGTACGGGCGTCATGGGCGTACCGGCCGCAGCGTACCCTCAAGAACGCTCGCCCACTGCCGGATCACTCCGGATCGTCTGGCGCTGTCGTCGGTGAGCAGATTGGCCAGGCCGAGGCCGCGCGCCATGTCGAGGGTGGCCTGCACGGTCTCGCGGACGCCGGGGGCGCTCTCGTCCGCCCCGAGGAACTCGACGGTGGCCCGGTGGGCCTCGCGGCCCACGTGGCCCTCCAGCGCGACGATCCGCTCGCGCAGCGGCTCCTCGGTGGCGGCGGCCACCCACAGGTGCAGGGCGGCGCGGAACAGCGGGCCGGTGTAGAGGCGCACGATCATGTCGACGACGGCCTCGGTCCGGGCCGGGCCGACGGCGGGCAGCTCGTCCGCGTGGGCGCGGACGGCCGCCAGCCGTTCGGCGGTGACGTGCTCGACGGCCGCGGTGAAGAGGTCCTCGCGGGTCGGGAAGTGGTGCTGGGCCGCGCCGCGGGAGACGCCGGCGCGCTCGGCGACGACGCTGACCGTGGAGCCGTTCCAGCCGACCTCGGCGAGGCAGTCGACGGCCGCCGCCAGCAGCCGCTGCCGGGTGGCGCGGCTGCGGTCCTGCTGCGGGGTGCGGGCGGCGGGGTGGGTGGTCATCGGCGGCGACTGGTCCTGTCCGTGCGGCGGTGCTCAGGGGTCGATCCTCGCAGACCGCGGGAGCGGCCCGGCGGGCGGGCGCGTGCGGGTGCACGGGGACGCGTGCGGGCGGGTTCGGGCGGGCGGGCGGGCCCGTGCGGCGGGCGGCCCGGCGGGGTACCGGGCGGCGCCCACCGCGGCGGGCCGACGGCTCAGCGGCCGGCTTCCCGCGCCCGCAGCTCCCGGCGGAGGATCTTGCCGGCCGCGGACTTGGGCACGGCGTCCAGGAACTCCACCGCCCGGACCTTCTTGTACGGGGCGACCTGGCCGGCCACGAAGGCGGTCACCTCCTCCTCGGTGAGCGTGGAGCCGGGCGCGCGGACCACGAAGGCCTTGGGCCGCTCGGTGCCGTCCGCGTCCACCACCCCGATCACCGCCGCGTCGGCAATCCCGGGGTGGCCGAGCAGCAGCGCCTCCAGCTCGGCGGGCGCGACCTGGTAGCCCTTGTACTTGATCAGCTCCTTCACCCGGTCGACGATGAACAGGTAGCCGCGCTCGTCCACGTAGCCGACGTCGCCGGTGTGCAGCCAGCCATCGGCGTCGATGGTGGCGGCGGTGTCGGAGGGGCGGCCGAAGTAGCCCTTCATCACCTGCGGCCCGCGGATCAGCAGCTCGCCCCGCTCGCCCGGGCCGAGGTCGCCGGTACCGCTACCGGTACCGGTTCCGCTGCCGGTGACGCTGCCGGTTCCGTCGAGCGCGACGACCCGCAGCTCGGTGGAGGGCACCATCCGGCCGACCGAGCCCGGCGAGGGGTCGCTCTCGTCCGGCGAGACCACATGGGTGACCGGGGAGAGCTCGGTCATCCCGTAGCCCTGGAGGATCCGCGGCAGGCCCAGCCGGCGGGCGCACGCCTCGGCCAGCTCGTGGTCCAGCGGCGCGGCCGCGCACAGCAGGTACTCCAGCGAGGAGAGGTCGAAGCGGTCGACGATCGGGTGCTTGGCCAGCGCCAGGGCGATCGGCGGCGCCACGATCAGCGCCTGGACGCGCTGCTCCTCGATGGTGCGGCAGAACTGCTCCAGGTCGAAGCGGGGCAGTACGACGACGGTGGCGCCGCAGCGCAGCGGCTGGTTGAGCAACGCCGCGAGGCCGTAGATGTGGAAGAACGGGAGGACGGCGAGGACCCGCTCGCCCGCTGCGGGGCGGTAGAGGGCGTCGGTCTGGGCCAGGTTGGTGGCGATCGACCGGTGGGTGAGCATCACGCCCTTGGGCAGTCCGGTGGTTCCGCTGGAGTAGGGCAGGACGGCGATGTCGGTGCCGGGGTCGAGCTCCGGCTCCGGCTCGGGGCCGGAGGCGGCGAGCAGGTCGGCCAGCGAGCGGTGGCCCTCGACGCCGTCCAGCACGATGATCTCCGCCAGCGGGGTGCCCTCGGCCGCGAGCTTCTCCGCGGCCTGCCGGGCGGTGGCCAGGAACGGCGAGACGGTGACCAGCCAGCGGGCGCCGCTGTCGGCGAGCTGGCCGGCCAGCTCGCCCGCGGTGGCGAGCGAGGAGACCGTGGTCACCGTGGCGCCGGCGCGGGTGGCGCCGTAGAAGGCCATCGGATAGCCGATCGTGTTCGGGCTGAAGAGCGCCAGCACGTCGCCGTGCCGCACGCCCGCCTCGGCCAGACCGGCCGCCACCCGGCGCACCGCCGCGACGAGCCGCGCGTAGCTCACCGACTCCCCCGTGACCCCGTCCACCAGGGCCGGCCGGTCGCCGAAGCCGTCGGCGCCGCCCAGGACCGCCTCATGGATCGGCAGGTCGACGACCGCGACATCCGGGAACTCGCTGTGGAACACCAAGGCATGCCTCCTCGCAGGTAGTTGACGAATCATCAAACAGGTGGCGGGCAGTCACGGAGCACCGCCGGCCGGGCGCGCGGGACAGGAGCATACGGACAGTGGCGGAGCGCTGCGCCATTGTGACGAAGGTTCGGGGGCGCGCGCGTGGCACGCTTGCCGCGCCCGGCGGACGCGCCGACCGTTTCCTGCATGGCCGCCCGCCCCCGAGGACGGCCCCCGACCAGGGAGCACCCCACCGTGAGACGCACCACCCGACAGCTGCCCGCGCCCCGCCGGATCCTGGCCGCCACCGCCGCGGCCGCCGCGCTCGCCTTCGCCTCGGCACCGCTCGCGGTCGCCGCACCCGGTGACAACGGCGACGTCAAGATCCACGACAGCGCCACCGCGGTGGACAGTCAGAACAACGACCCGCAGGTCTGCCAGTTCTACCTGGACGCGTTCAACTTCGACACCATCACGCTGGTCAGCTGGACGATCGAGCAGCAGCAGCCGACCGGGAACGCCCTGGTGCTGGCCGGCGCGCTGGTGCTGACCAACGGCACCGGCAGCACCAGCAACTACAGCCTCCCGGACGGTCACTACCAGCTCACCTGGACCTTCGTCGGTGAGAACGGCAGCGCCAAGCACAAGACGTTCATGGTCCGGTGCGCCTCCGGCTCGCCGACCGCCACCGGCTCTCCGACGTCCACCGCCTCGCCCATCTCCACCGCTTCGCCCTCCGCCCCGCCCAGCGGCTCTCCCAGCCCCTCGCCCTCGCCCTCGCCGACTCCGGGCACCCATGGCGGCTCGCCCAGCCTCTCCCCGAAGCCCCACCCCGTCGGCGGAGTCGGCACCGGCGGTGGCGGCACCTCCGGCCCGAACACGGGCGAGGTGCTCGGCGGCGCCGCTCTGATCGCCACCGCGGGCTGGTTCGGCGTCCGCTCGCTGCGCCGGCGCTCGGGACGCAATGCCGAGTCCTGACCGGCACCGCCACCGCGCGCCGCGCAGGCGCGGGTCCGTCGGTTCCCGCGCCCCGCAGGGATCGTCGGGCCCGCGCAGGGGCCCCGGCCGGCTCACGGCCGGGGCCGTCGCACTCGCGGCGGTCGCCGGGGCCCGGCTGGTGCACGACGGATCGGCCGCCCGCGGCGGCCTGCCGCTGGGCGCGCCCGGTGGCGGCGCGCGGCGCCCGGCCGGGGCTCAGTAGGACTTGGGCAGGCCGAGGGTGTGCTGGGCGACGTAGTTGAGGACCATCTCCCGGCTGACCGGGGCCACCCGGCCGACCCGGGTCGCGGCGATCAGCGCGGCCAGCCCGTACTCCTGGGTCAGCCCGTTGCCGCCGAGGGTCTGCACCGCCTGGTCGACGGTCCTGGCCGCGGCCTCGCCCGCCGCGTACTTGGCCATGTTGGCCGCCTCGCCGGCCGCCAGGTCGTCGCCCGCGTCGTAGAGCAGACCGGCCTTCTGGTTCATCAGCCGGGCCAGCTCGATCTCCACCGCGCACTGCGCCAGCGGATGGGCCAGGCCCTGGTGGGCACCGATCGGCGTCGACCAGACCGTGCGGGTCTTCGCGTACTCGACCGCCTTGCCGAGCGCCTGCCGGGCGAGCCCGAGGGAGAAGGCGGCGGTCATGATCCGTTCCGGGTTGAGCCCGGCGAAGAGCTGGAGCAGCCCCGCGTCCTCGTCGCCGACGAGAGCCTCGGCAGGCAGCCGGACGTCGTCCAGGAAGACCTGGAACTGCTTCTCGGGGGACACCAGCTCCATCGGGATCGCCCGGTACTCGAAGCCCGGCGCCTCGCGCGGCACGACGAACAGGGCCGGCTTGAGCTTGCCGGTCCGGGCGTCCTCGGTCCGGGCCACGAACAGCACGGCGTCGCAGTGGTCGATGCCGGAGACGAACACCTTCCGACCGGTCAACAGCCAGTCCTCGCCGTCGCGGCGGGCGACGGTGGAGATGCGGTGGGAGTTGGAGCCGGCGTCCGGCTCGGTGATGCCGAAGGCCATCCGCCGGGTGCCGTCGGCGAGTCCGGGCAGCCACCGGCGCTTCTGCTCCTCGGTGCCGAAGCGGGCGATGACCGTGCCGCAGATCGCCGGGGAGACGACGAGCAGCAGCAACGGGCAGCCTGCGGTGCCGAGTTCCTCCAGCACGATGGCGAGGTCGGTGATGCCACCGCCCCCGCCTCCGTACTCGGCGGGCAGGTTGGCCCCGAGGTAACCGGCCTTGCCGGCCTCGGCCCAGAGTTCGTCGGCTGCCTCGCCGGCACGGGCCTTGCCGAGGAAGTACGCGGAGCCGTAGCGGTTGCCGAGTTCGGCGACGGCGCGGCGCAGGGCCTGGCGCTCGGGCGTCTCGATGAGCCGGCTGCCGACGGTGGGCGTGGTGGTGCGCGGTGCGGACATGGGCGGTACGTCCTTCCGGGCGGTACGGGATTCCGGGGGTTCGGGTTGATGCGAGAGCCTCGGCCGGTGCGGCCGGTGCGTTCGGCTAGCTCGGGTGGTGCGGCTGGACGACGGCGAGCAGGGCGCCGAGTTCGACCTGCAGGCCCGGGGTGGCGCGGAGTTCGGTGAGGACGCCGTCGGCCGGGGCTGCGACGCGGTGCTCCATCTTCATCGCCTCCAGCCAGAGCAGCGGCTGCCCGGCCTTGACGGCGTCGCCGACGGCAGCGGCGGTCCGCACCACGGTGCCGGGCATCGGGGCCAGCAGCGCGCCCGGGTCCGTGTGGTCGGCGGGGTCCGGGAACCGGTCCAGCGCGGTGAGCACGGTGCCGCCGGTCGGACCGTCCACGTGGACGCGGTCGCCGTAGCGGGCCACGTCGTAGCCGCGCCGCAGGCCGTCGGTGGCGAGGACGACCCGGGCCGGGGTGGCCGAGACCAGCTCGGTGCCCGGGTGGCCCACGGCGTCCAACCCGGCGCGCCCGAAGCGGTAGCGGACCTCGAACTCGGTGCCGTCGGCCGCCGCGTACCGCTTGGTCTGCGGCTGCGAGGGCAGGTTGCGCCAGCCCGAGGGCAGTGCGCGCCCGGAGCGGCGCTCGGCGGCGTCGGCCAACGCGGCGGCGAGCGCGGGAAGTCGGTCCTCGGCCTCCTTTGCGTTCCGGTCGGCGAGGTGCAGGTCGGCCGCGTGCTCGGTGAGGAACGCGGTGTGCACGTCACCGGCCAGGAAGGCCGGGTGGCGCAGGGCCCGGACGAGCAACTCCCGGTTGGTGTCCGGCCCGTGGATCCGGGCCCGGCTCAGTGCGTCCGCGAGGCGCCGGGCGGCGGCCGCCCGGGTGGGCGCCCAGGCGACCAGCTTCGCCAGCATGGCGTCGTAGTGCACGGTTATCTCGCTGCCCGGCTCGACGCCGGAGTCCAGCCGCAGCCCGCGTCCACCGAACTCCTCGTACGGAAGCGGTAGTTCGAAGCGCCGGACGGTCCCGGTCGAGGGCTGCCAGTCCCGCGCCGGGTCCTCCGCGTAGAGGCGGGCCTCGATCGCGCAGCCGACCGACGCCGGCGGGTGCTCGGGCAGCTTCTCACCTTCGGCGACGGCGAGTTGGAGCGCCACCAGGTCGAGCCCGGTCACCGCCTCGGTCACCGGGTGCTCGACCTGGAGGCGGGTGTTCATCTCCAGGAAGAAGAACCGGCCGTCGGCGGCGAGCAGGAACTCCGCCGTCCCGGCGCCGGTGTAGCCGATCGCCCGGGCGGCGTCCGCCGCGGCCCGGTGCAGGGCGGTGCGCACCTCATCGGCGAGACCCGGGGCCGGCGCCTCCTCGACGACCTTCTGGTGCCGCCGCTGCAGCGAGCAGTCGCGGTCGCCGACCGCCCACACCGTCCCGTGTGCATCGGCCATCAGCTGGACCTCGACGTGCCGGGCGGTGGGGAGATAGGGCTCGCAGAAGACCTCGTCGGAGCCGAAGCTCTTCGCCGCCTCGGCGCGGGCGGCGAAGAGCTGGTCAGCCAGCTCGTCCAACCGCCGGACCACCCGCATGCCGCGTCCGCCGCCGCCGGCGGCCGCCTTGACCAGCAGCGGCAGGTCGGCCTCGACGGGCTCGGCGACCGCGTCCAGCACGGGCACGCCGGCGCCCGCCATCAGGCGCTTGGCGGCGGTCTTGGACCCCATCGCGGCGATCGCCTCCGGCGGCGGCCCGATCCAGACCAGGCCCGCGTCGATCACCGCGCGGGCGAACTCGGCGTCCTCGGAGAGGAATCCGTAGCCGGGGTGGACGGCGTCGGCACCGGCCGCCAGGGCGGCCTTCACGATCAGGTCGCCGCGCAGGTAGGTGTCGGCGGGCGCGGCGCCGGGCAGCCGGACGGCCGCGTCGGCCTCGCGGGTGTGCGGGGCGCCGGCGTCCGGGTCGGAGTGGACCGCCGTGGTGGCGATCCCCAGGCTCCGGCAGGTGCGGAAGACCCGGCGGGCGATCTCGCCGCGGTTGGCGACCAGCAGGTTGGTGATCACGTCAGGTTTCCTCGCATGTCGCGTGTGGCGTGTGGCTTCATGGGGCTCGGCGCACGGCGCACGGCGTTCGACCGGTACGGGCGTCGCGCGGGGCGCCGGTGCGGGGGCGGACGCCGTCACCGACGCCGGTCACGGGGCGCCGGGCGCGGGTGCCGTCACATCCGGAAGACGCCGTAGCCGCGGGCGCCTTCGACCGGGGCATTGTGGATCGCCGAGAGGCAGAGGCCGAGCACCGTCCGGGTGTCGCGCGGGTCGATCACCCCGTCGTCGTAGAGCCGGCCGGAGAGGAAGACCGGCAGCGACTCCGCCTCGATCTGCTGCTCGACCATGGCCCGGATCGCGGCGTCCGCGTCCTCGTCGTACGGCTGCCCCTTCGCCGCGGCCGACTGCCGCGCCACGATCGACAGCACACCGGCCAGCTGCTGCGGGCCCATCACCGCCGACTTGGCGCTCGGCCAGGCGAACAGGAACCGCGGCTCGTACGCCCGCCCGCACATGCCGTAGTGGCCGGCCCCGTACGAGGCGCCCATCAGCACCGACAGGTGCGGGACACGGGAGTTGGCGACGGCGTTGATCATCATCGCGCCGTGCTTGATGATGCCGCCCTGCTCGTAGTCCTTGCCGACCATGTATCCCGTCGTGTTGTGCAGGAACAGCAACGGGATGTCGCGCTGGTTGGCGAGTTGGATGAACTGGGCGGCCTTCTGGGACTCCTCGCTGAACAGCACGCCCTGCGCGTTGGCCAGGATGCCGACCGGGTAGCCGTGCAGCCGGGCCCAGCCGGTCGCCAGGCTGGCCCCGTACAACGGCTTGAACTCGTCGAAGTCCGAGCCGTCGACGATCCGCGCGATCACCTCGCGCGGGTCGAACGGCACCTTGAGGTCGCCCGGGACGATGCCCAGCAGCTCGTCCTCGTCGTACTTCGGCGGCTCGGCGTGGACGTCCGGATCGGGGCCCGGCTTGCGGTGGTCGAGGCGCGCGACGACCCGGCGGGCCAGGCGCAGTGCGTCCTGCTCGTCCACGGCGAAGTGGTCGGCGAGCCCGGAGGTGCGGGCGTGCATCTCGGCCCCGCCCAGCGACTCGTCGTCGGACTCCTCGCCGGTGGCCATCTTCACCAGCGGCGGTCCGCCGAGGAAGACCTTCGCCCGTTCCTTGACCATCACGGTGTGGTCGGACATCCCCGGCACATAGGCGCCGCCGGCCGTCGAGTTGCCGAACACCACTGCCACGGTGGGGATTCCGGCCGCGGAGAGGCGGGTGAGGTCGCGGAAGAGGGCCCCGCCGGGGATGAAGATCTCCTTCTGGCTGGGCAGGTCGGCCCCGCCGGACTCGACCAGGTTGACCAGCGGGAGGCGGTTGGTGAGGGCGATCTCGTTGGCGCGCAGCGCCTTGCGGAGCGTCCAGGGGTTGCTGGCGCCGCCGCGAACGGTCGGGTCGTTGGCGGTGATCACGCACTCGACGCCCTCGATCACCCCGATGCCGGTCACCAGGGCGGCGCCCACCGGGTAGTCGCTGCCCCAGGCGGCGAGCGGGGAGAGTTCGAGGAACGGCGAGTCCTGGTCGATCAGCAGCTCGATCCGTTCGCGGGGCAGCAACTTGCCGCGCTTGCGGTGCCGTTCGACGTACTTCGGCCCGCCGCCGGCCAGCGCCTCGGCGTGCTCGGCATCGAGCTCGGCGAGCTTGCCGAGCATTGCGGCGCGGTGCTCGGCGTAGTCCTCGCCGGCCGGGTCGAGGCGGGTGGGCAGGACGGTCACAGCAACGCCTCCGGGATGTCGAGGTGGCGGGAGCGGAGCCACTCCCCCAGGGCCTTGGCCTGCGGGTCGAAGCGGTGTTGGGCGGCGACGCCCTCGCCGAGCAGGCCGGTGATGGTGAAGTTGACCGCGCGGAGGTTCGGGAGCAGGTGCCGCTCGATCGGCAAGTCCGCTGCTTCGGGGAGGAGTCGGCGCAGCAGATCGGTGGTGAGGGTGTGCGCGAGCCAGCTCCAGCCGGCCTCGTCGCGGGCCCAGACGCCGAGGTTGGCGTCGCCGCCCTTGTCCCCGCTGCGGGCGCCGACCACCAGGCCGAGCGGTGCCCTGCGAGCGGGGCCGGGCGGCAGCGGGGCGGGAAGTCCCGCGCCGGCGTCGTCCGCGGCGGGCACGGGCGAGGTGGCCTTCCGCGGCGCGGGCACGATCGCGATCCGGCCGCCGTCGGGCAGCACGGCGGTGTGCTCCACCTCCCCGGCGTCGACGTACGCGGCGGTGAACACCCCGTACGGCGAGCCCGGCCCGGGCGGGGCGGTGAGGTGGAAGCCGGGGTAGCCGGCGAGGCCCAACTCAACGGCTGCTTTGCCGAGTTCGCGCCCGACCTTGGCCGGGTCGCGGTCCCGGGCGGTGAGCCGCAGGAGCGCGGAGGCGCCCTCCTCGGTGTCCGCGTCGTGGTGGTCGGTGCGGGCCAGGGTCCAGCGCAGTTCGGCCGGCCGCACCTCGGGCGGCAGCGCCTCGTCCAGCTGTCGCCGCACCAGCGCCGCCTTGGCCTTGATGTCGAGCCCGGTGAGGACGAACACCACCTCGTTGCGGTACCCGCCCAGGCTGTTCAGCCCCACCTTGAGCGTCGACGGCGGCGCTTCGCCGCGCACGCCGTCGATCCGCACCCGGTCGGGGCCCTCCTGGGTGAGTCGGACGGTGTCCAGCCGGGCCGTGACGTCCGGCCCGAGGTAGCGCGCACCGCCTGTCTCGTACAGGAGTTGGGCCGTGACGGTGCCGGTGGTGACGGCGCCGCCGGTGCCCGGGTGCTTGGTGATGACGCTGGAGCCGTCGGCGCGCAGCTCGGCGATCGGGAAGCCCGGACGGGTGACGTCGTGCTCGTGGAAGAACGCGTAGTTGCCCCCGGTCGCCTGCGCCCCGCACTCCAGCACGTGCCCGGCGACCACGGCCCCGGCGAGCGCGTCCGACTCGTCGGCCGCCCAACCGAAGTGGGCGATCGCGGGCCCGGCGACCAGCGCCGCGTCGGTCACCCGGCCGGTGACCACCACGTCCGCCCCGGCCTTCAGGCACTCGGCGACGCCGAACGCCCCGAGGTAGGCATTGGCCGCCAACAACCCGTCCGGCATGCCGAGTTCGGCTCGGCGCGGCAGCAGGTCGTCCCCCTCCACGTGAGCGACGGCCGGATCCAGCCCCTGGCGCTTCGCCAGTTCCCGCAGCGCCTCGGCCAGCCGGGCCGGTGCGAGCCCGCCCGCGTTGACCACGATCCGCACCCCGCGCTCCAGCGCCAGCCCGAGGCACTCCTCCATCTGCCGCAGGAAGGTCTTCGCGTAGCCCGTCGCCGGGTCCTTGATCCGGTCCCGGGCCAGGATCAGCATGGTCAGCTCGGCCAGGTAGTCCCCGGTGAGCACGTCCAGCGGCCCGCCCGTCAGCATCTCCCGCACCGCCGAGAACCGGTCTCCGTAGAACCCGGACGCGTTCCCGACCCGCAGCACCGCCTCCGACGCCACAGCCCCACCTCCCACCGGTGGCCCACCACCCGCCACCCTCGCCGCCACCCCTCGCCGTCGCGCAGCAGCGTGGCACCGCGAGGAGAAAAAAGCAATCATGCCTGCTTGTTTTCTGGGCGAGCGGCTCCCCCGGCCGGGCAGCCGGGAGGTACGGCTACCGGCCGATGCTCCTGAGCTGGTCCAGCATGAGGTCCGTGTTCTCCATGGCGGATTGCAGCGATTCCCTGGCCCGTTCCAGCACCTCGGCCTGGGCGGCAGCGGCTTGGACGTCTTCGGCCTCGAACGCCGCGTAGAGCGCACCGAACGAGCCGAGCAGCACTTGCAGCGCCTCGGAGGTGTACGCGGTGGCGACCGGCAGCGGCCCGGTGTCCTTGGACTGGGCGATCACCTCCATCGGGCGGCCCGCCCGCCGGGTCTGCCAGCGCGCGAAGGCCAGCTGCTCAAGCGTGCCGTCCCAGGCCTTGGCGGACTTCAGCTGCTCGGCCCACGCGGTGTACTCATTCTCCTCGTCCGTCTCGACCTCATCGGCGAGCATCGCCTCCCGCTGCACTGCGCCCAGCAAGGCGTTGAGCAGCCGTACCCGGTGGATGCCGGCGCCACCGACCTGTGCGGCGTACTCGGCGTGCTCGGCCGGCGTGCTGTTGCCCTCGTACAAGCCCAACGCGGCCATGGCCGAAGCGATCTGTCCTACCGTCATCGGAGTGTCATCATTTGTCATACCGGCACGCTACCGGTCGCGGGGCCGGCGTGAGAGGCCAAGGCGCAGGCCGCTACAGCACCGGGCCGGCGAGCGTCTCGATCGGGTCCGGTTCGCCCCAGCGGCGCGGCTTGCGGGTGAGGGCCGCCAGCTCCTCGGGCGGCTCGCTCCCGTCCCGGACGATCGTCACGTAGGCCCTGGCCTCCTGGAGGCCGATCCGCGGGGCCTCCCTGCGCAGGTGGTGCATGGCGGCGGCGGCCCCGGCGGAGGCGGCGAGGCGGCGCACCTCCGCGGCGAGCGGGTCGGGCACCGCGATGCCCTTGACGTCCCGGAGGTAGCGCTCCTCCCAGTCGTCGTGCCAGTCGATGCCGGGGACCCAGTGGATGCTGCCGTCCTCCCGGTCGACCAGGTAGGGGCCGCCGTGGAGGGTTCCGCGCCGAGCAGGGTCGCGGGCGGCCTCCGGCGAGGTCCAGTAGGCGAGCCACCCGACCGACCGCTCCTCGACGGCGTAGACGACCAGCTCCGGAATCAGCCTCGCCCACTCCCAGGTCGGCAGCTCCCTGACCAGCAGGGCGTTGACCAGCTCGACCGCTCGCTCCTCGGAGATCACGCTCCCATCATTCCCCGCGGGTCAACCGGATTTCGGCACGCCCGCCCCTCCACGGCGAACGGCGAGCGCCGGCGGCGCGGCTCGTGTCAGGATGCTCGGCATGTCCGGTCGCGCACTGAGCTTCGGATCCATGGCGGAGGCGTACGAACGGTTCAGGCCGGGGTATCCCGCCCAGCTCTTCGACCTCGTGACGGCGTACGCGGGCCGTCCGGTCCGGCATGCCCTGGAGATCGGCGCCGGCACCGGCAAGGCGACCCGTCTGTTCGCCGAACGGGGGGTCGCGGTCACCGCGTCCGAGCCCGACGGGGCCATGCTCGCCGAACTGCGCAAGCACGTGCCACCGAACGTCAGGACGGTGCAGGCCGCGTTCGAGGGCCTGCGACCGGACGAGACGTACGGGCTGGTCTATGCGGCGGCATCGCTGCACTGGACGGATCCCGACGGCCGGTGGTCGCGCATGGCCGCGCTGCTGGAGCCGGGCGGTGTGTTCGCCGCGTTCGGCGGGCCGGTCCGGCTGTCCGATCCGGAGGTGGAGGACGCCGTCATCACCGCGCGGGCACCGTTCCTGGAGAGCGATGAGGTGCCGTCCCCGGACGGGACGCCGCCGGAGCAGGCCATGCAGTGGCCGGGCACCGAACTCCAGCGGTCCGAGTGGTTCACCGACGTTCAACAGTGCGTGGTGGAGCGGAGCCTGACGATGAGTGCCCGCGAGTACGTCGGCCTCCTCTCGACCATTTCGGCCTACCTCGTGCTGCCGGCCTCCGCGCGGGAGGAGGCCTTCCGCCGGATCATGGCGGTCCTGCCGGAGCGGGTCGAGATGACCGCCGACATCACGGCCCATCTCGCCCGTCGGCCACCGGTGGGCTGAGTCGTTCGCCGCCGGGGCTCCCCCGGCATCAGTGCAGACCCCCGGCTCTCCCGCGACGATCGAGGCCGGTTCCCGGCCCAAGATCACCGAGTAGTAGGCTCGCTCCGCAACACGACGCGAAGGGGAGCCAGTGGCGCGGGTTGCAGTGATCGGCGGGGGTATCAGCGGGCTGGGGACGGCGCTCATGCTCGGTCGGCATGGCCACACGGTCACGTTGTTCGAGCAGGACACCCGGGACGCCGGCGAGGACCTCGACCGGGACTTCTTCGACTGGAACAGGCCCCGGGTCCCGCAAGCCGTCCAACCCCACTCGTTCCTCGCCCCCGTACGCACGGTGCTGCGCGCCGAGGCCCCCGACGTCTACGCGGACCTGCTGGCCCGCGGAGCCAGGGAGTACCACGACTTCGACTGGTTCGGCGAGCATCCGCCGCACCGGGCCGGCGACGAGGAGCTGGTGACCCTGCGCACCCGCCGCATCGTGCTGGAGGCCGCCCTGACCGCGGCCGTGCGGCGGGAGCCCGGCGTCGACGTACGGCGGGGCTGCCGGGTGCGCGGCCTCACCTTCGGCTCGGGCCGGCCCGTCCGGGTCACCGGCGTGCAGGCGGACGGGGAGACGCACCGGGCGGACCTCGTCGTCGACGCGGCCGGCCGCCGCTCCCCGGTTCCCGCATGGCTGGTCGCCGCCGGCTGCCGCCCGCCCGTGGTCGACAGCCACCGCGCCGGGATCGCCTACCTGTGCCGCTGGTACCGCCTGCGTGCCGAGGGCCCGCGCGACCCGGGGCAGGTGAAGACCGGCTCGGCCGCACCCTTCGCGCTCGCCGGCGTCTTCCCGTCCGACAACGACACCTTCGCGGTGAACATCGTGGTCTCCACGGCCGACCCGACCCGCGGCGCGCTCACCGACCCCGCCGTGTTCGAGGCCGCCGCCCGCCGCTTCCCCGCCTGCGCCGCCTGGCTCGACCTGGCCCCCGAACCGCAGTCGGCCGTCCTGGCGATGGCCGGCCTGGACAACCGCTGGACCTCCCTCGCCGACGACGCCGGACCCGTCGTCACCGGGCTGGTCAACGCCGGGGACAGCCTCATCCACACCAACCCCACCCTGGGCCACGGCGTGGCCCTCGGCCTCCGTGCCGCCCAGTACCTCGCCACCCACGCCGACCGGATCGCCGCGGATCCGGCCGACTACCACGCCTGGGCCGCGCAGGCCCTCCGCCCGTGGTTCGACGCGCAGGTGACGGCCGACCGCGTCAACGAGCAGCGCCTCGCCGAGAGCGCTCCGCTCTCCGACCGGCGGGCCGCCGCCCTGGCCGCCTGTGCCTTCGACGACCCCGTCGTCATGCGGGCGCGAGCCCGGGTGCGCCACCTCCTGGCGCCGGCAGACGAGGCCTACGGCACCGAGGAGGTGGACCGGCACGTCACCGCCTGGCTGGCCGCCCGCCCGGACTTCACGCCGACGCACGACGGCCCGACCCGGGAGCAGTGGGACGCACTCGTCCCGGCCTGAGCCCCGCTTGTCGCCCCGGTGCCCCCTCGGGGGACGCCGGGGGCGGGGGCACCGGCGGCAGTGGTGCCGGGCTGCCCCCGCGGCACGGCTGACGGGGCGACTACCGGCCGGTCACCGGGAGCCGGTGGCGCGGAGGGGGAACGACCCTCCGGACCGGTGCGCAGCCACGCACCCGCCGACAGCCCCACCCGAGGAGCCGCCGTGCCGCCGTCCACCCGCCGCCCCCCGCCGGCCGCCGCACCGGCGGCCAAGCGCTCGGCGCTGCGCACGCTGGGCGAGTGGTGCGCGCGCCACTGGGTGATCGTCATCGTGCTGTGGATCGTCGCCCTCGCCGGGGTGCAGGCGGCCAACAAGACGGTCGGCGGCTCGTACTCCGACGACTTCTCGCTGCCGGGGACCTCGGCGCAGCAGGGCAAGGACCAGCTGCAGGCGCACGTGCCGGCCGCCGCGGGCACCAGCTCCCAGGTGGTGCTGAACGACGCGCAGCCGCTCACCGGCTTCCAGACGCAGATCGGCCAGTCCGTCACCGCGCTCCAGCAGCTGCCGCACGTCCTCTCGGTGCAGAGCCCGCTGCCGCCCCCGGGGCAGCCGGCGCCGCCGGGCGGGCCGCTCTCCGCCGACGGGCTGACCGGCTACATCACCGTCCGGTTCGACACCAACCCGACCGAGCTGGGCGAGCAGTACCTGGACGGCGTGGACGCCGCCGTCGCGCCGATGCGGGCGGCCGGGGTGGAGGTGGAGTACGGCGGGCCGCTCGGCGAGCTGGCCCGGCCGGCGCCGGACGACCGGCTCAGCGAGGCGATCGGCTTCGCGGTGGCGATCGTCGTCCTGCTGGTGGGCTTCGGCAGCGCGATCGCGGCGGGCCTGCCGCTGCTGACGGCCCTGTTCGCGGCGGTCGTGGGCCTCGGGGTGCTCGGCCTGCTCGCCGCGCTGACCACCTTCGCCACGGTCGCGCCCACCCTGGCCACGATGATCGGCATCGGCGTCGGCATCGACTACGCGCTGTTCCTGCTCACCCGGCACCGCCAGAACCTGATGGACGGCGCGGATCCGGTGGCCTCGGCCGGCCAGGCGGTGGCCACCAGCGGCCGGGCGGTCCTGGTCTCGGGCTGCACGGTGATCATCGCGCTCTCCGGGCTCTCGGTGTCGGGCATCTCGTTCATCGCCAAGCTCGGGGCCGCCGCCGCGGTCACCGTGGTGTCGGCGGTGCTCGGCGCACTCACCCTGCTGCCGGCGCTGATGGGCCTGATCGGCCGTCGGATGGACCGGTTCTCGGTGCGCAAGCCGGTCGCGGAGACCGGCAGCGCGCCGGGCGAGGAGGCCACCGGGGTCTGGCACCGGTACGCCCGGCGGGTCGAGCACAGCCCGTGGCGGTACCTGGTGGTGGGCGTGGTGATCCTCGGTGTGCTCACGGTGCCGCTGTTCTCGATCCAGCTCGGCCACATCGACGACGGCGCCGACCCGACGACGTTCACCGACCGGCGCGCCTTCGACCTGATGTCCGACGCGTTCGGCCCGGGCTCCAACGGGCCGCTGACCGTGGTCGTGGACCAGAGCGCCGTCCCCGCCGACGCCCGGCCGGCGCTCCTCTCCGCCGTGCAGCAGGCCCTCACCGGCGTGCCGAACGCGGCCAGCGCCACCCCGCTGCAGACCAGCCCGGACGGCGCGGTGCTGTTCGACACGGTGATCCCGGTGGACCGGCCGCAGGACCGCAGCACCACCGATCTGGCCAACGACCTCGCGGACACCGTGCTGCCGCAGGCGGTCGCGGGCACCGGGGCGAAGACCTACCTCACCGGCAACACCGCGGCCCAGGTGGAGTTCCTGGACATCGTGTCGAGCCGGCTGCTGCTGATCATCGCGGTCGTGGTGGGGCTCGCCTTCCTGATCATCCTGGTGGTCTTCCGCGGTCTGCTCATCGCGGTGAAGGCGGCGGTGCTCAACCTGCTGTCGATCGCGGCCTCGTACGGCGTGGTGGTCGCGGTGTTCCAGTGGGGCTGGGGCGGTCCGGCGCTCGGGGTGTCGGGGACGGTGCCGATCGAGAGCTACGTGCCGATGATGATGTTCGCGATCGTCTTCGGCCTGAGCATGGACTACGAGATCTTCCTGCTCTCCCGCGTCCACGAGGCGTGGCTGCGGACCGGCGACAGCCACGGCAGCGTCGCGCACGCCCTGGAGATCACCGCCCGGGTGATCTCCTGCGCCGCGCTGATCATGGTGAGCGTCTTCGCCGCCTTCATCGTCAGCGACAACATCGTGATCAAGATGATGGGCCTCGGCCTGGCCGTCAGCGTGCTGATCGACGCCACCGTCGTCCGGCTGCTGCTGGTGCCGGCGGTGATGACGTTGCTGGGCGCGGCGGCCTGGTGGACGCCGCGCTTCCTCGACCGGGTGCTGCCGCACATCGACACCGAGGGCGAGGGCGAGGTCGCGGCGGTCGAGGAGGAGCGGGTCTGAGCCCGCCCGGGGTCGGGTACGGGGGCGGGCGCGGGCCCGCCCCCGCCACCCCGTCAGGCGAGCGGCAGGGCCATTTCGACCAGCAGGCTGTCCGGGTCCAGCTTGTAGGGCTCGGACTCACCGGTGAACTCGAAGCCGCGCCGCCGGTAGAAGGCCGTCGCCCGCGGATTCTCCTCGTGCACGGTCAGCACCAGCCGGCGCGCGCCGGCCTCGGTCCGCGCCCACGCGACGATGCCGTCCAGCAGGCGGTCCGTCACCCCGCGCCCGCGGCCGCGGTGCTCGGGATCCACCCAGACACCGACCAGCACGGCGCTCTCCGGCCCGGTGGTGAACGAGATCATCGTGCCGACCCACTCACCGGCCCCGTCCACGGCCACCAGGCCGATGCAGCCCGGCTCGTTGACCCGCGCCGTCCGCGAGCGCCACTCGTCCTCGCCGAACGCGAGTGCGGTCTCGTGGGTCTCCATGAACGCCATCGGGGTGTCCAGCAGCTGCGCCAGCCGCACCTTCCGCAGGTGCTCCCAGTCCTCGGTCCCGATCCGCTCGATCCGGTACGCCACGCCGTCCCCCACTCGTCCGCTGCACCACGGCCCACTGCCTGCGTCCCGGTGATCACCGGGACGCAGGCAGCTTACGGTTTCGACGCAGGCGCCTGCCCAGTGGACGGGGCCACGGCACCACGGCGACGGAGGGGTGCGGCATCGTCACTTGTAGCGACCGGTACGCACCGATACGCTGCTCGGCGTGATCCTGCGTATCGACCGGGCCTGGCTGCTGGAGATCGCCCACGAGCATCTCCGGGCCGATCCGGATGTCACGGACTACGGGACCCTCGCGGCTGCGGTGGCCCGTCATGCCGACGAGGTCATGGGCGTGCCCGTGTACGGGGAACTGCACCAGCGGGCGGCTGCCCTGATGCACCAGCTCATCCGCGTCCCGGCGCTGGAGTTCGGCAACGAGCACTACGCCGCCGTCGTCGCCGCCTCCTACCTGAGCGCCTCGGGGGTGATCGTCACCGCGGAGCCCGGGGCGGCGGTCGACCTCGCCGCCCGGATCCGCGACGGGCGGGCCGACGTCCGCGAGACCGCCACCGCCATCCGCACCTGGTACCGCTGACGGCGGCCGTCGCCGTCCCCGCGCCCACCGGCCGTTATTTCGATGGCCCGACCGGCGCGGCCGCTCCTACAGTGGGCGCGTTCGAGGACGAGGTCGGGAGCGGTCATGCGTGTGCACTACCCACGGACGCCGCACCTGCCGTGGTCGCCCGGGGCGGCCGCCGACGACGTGCGCACCGGGGACCTCTCCGGCCTCGCCGGCGCGGAGGTCGTCGTCACCGAGAAGCTCGACGGCGAGAACACCACGCTCTACCGCGACGGGCTGCACGCCCGCTCGCTGGACTCCGCGCACCACCCGTCGCGCACCTGGGTGAAGGCGCTCCAGGGCCGGATCGGCCCGCGGATCCCGGCCGGCTGGCGGGTCTGCGGGGAGAACCTGTTCGCCCGGCACTCGCTCCCCTACGAGAGCCTGGAGAGCTGGTTCTACGGATTCTCGGTCTGGACCGCCGAGGACCGCTGCCTCGGCTGGGACGACACCGTCCGGTTCCTGCGCCGCCTCGGCGTGCCGGCCCCGCGGGTGCTGTGGCGCGGCCGGTACGACGAGCGGGCGCTGCGCAGGCTGCGGCTGGATCCCGACCGGCAGGAGGGGTACGTCGTCCGCACGGTCGCGGGCTTCCCCCGGGCCGAGTTCGGCCGCCGGGTCGCCAAGTGGGTGCGCCCGCAGCACGTCCGCACCGACACGCACTGGATGCACGCCGCGGTGGTCGAGAACGGCCTCGGCCCCGGCGCCGCGCTCTGGGCGGTCCGCTCGGGGGCCCGCCCCGACGTGCCCGCACTGCACGCGGCGCTGGGCCTGCCTGCGGCCGGGCCCGCGGCCGGCGCCGCGGGCGGCCCGCCGTCCCGGGAGCCGGCCGGCCGCGACGACGAGGCCGTGGCCGAGGTGTCCGCGCGCCTCGACGAGCTCGGTCGCGGCGGCGACGCCCGGCTGGCCGGAGTCCTCGCCACGATGCTGCGCGAGGCCCGGCGCGAGTGGCTGGCCCCCCGTCTGGTCGCCCCGCTCGGCATGCCGTTGGCCCGCCGGGTGGCCGACCTGGTCGGCCTGCACCCCGGCCTGCAGACGCCCTACCCGGACGACGAGCGGCGCGCCGGCCTGGTGCGGCTGTCCGCCGCCGCCGACCTGGGCGTGCTGCACGCCGTCGCCGCCGCGGCCTGCACCGGCGCGGACGACCCGGCGGCGGCCCGCGAGCAGGTCGGCTGGTCCGCGCTGCACGCGGAGGATGCCGGACTGCTGGACGAGGCGCCGCTGGAATGGCTGCGGACCGGTCTGCGCGAGGCCCTGGCCGGGCTTCCCCGCGACGCGGCCGACCGCTGCTGGGCCCAGGCGCGCGAGACCTACGCCCACGGGCGGATCACGACCGTCGACGAGGCGGTCGCGGCCGCGTGGCGCTGGCGGGACGGCCGCTTCCCGCGCCTGGTCCACCTGGTCGGCCCGTCCGGCGGGGGCAAGAGCACCTTCGCGGCCGGACTCGCCGCCGACGGCCGGGCCGACACCCGGATCAGCCTGGACGACCTGCGCGAGGCCCGCGGCTCGCGGACGCTCCAGCGCGACAACGCCGAGGTGCTGCGCGAGGGCTTGGAGCGACTGGACGCCGCCCTGGCCGGCGGCGCGACCGCGGTCTGGGACGCCACCTCGCTCAACCGGCACCAGCGCTCGCTCGTCCAGGGCGTCGCGCAGCGCCGCGACGCCCTGGTCACCCAGGTGGTGCTGCTGGTCGACGAGGCCGAGCTGCTGCGCCGCAACGCCGTCCGGCCCCACCCCGTGCCGCCCGAGGTGCTGACCGGGCAGCTGCGCCGGTTCAGCCCGCCCTACCCCGGCCAGGCGCACCGCACCTGGTACGTCGGGCCGGGCGGCACCGTCGAGGACACCGCCGGCACGCTCGACGGAGAGGACGACTGATGCGCACCATCGAGCAGGTCTGCCAGCGCATCCGCTGGGACGCGCGGTTCGACCCGGCCCGGTTCCTGGTGGGCGTCCGCCAGCGCGACGGCCGGACCAAGACCGTCCCGCTGGAGGCCTTCGCCGCGGCGGGCGACATCCCCTGGCACCGGGTCGGCCACGTCGAGGCCGACGGCGTGGTGGTCTGGGACCGCGCCGCGGGCGTGGACCTGCTGGACACCCTGGACGTCGGCCGGCGCCGCGACCCGCGCCGGCTGCGGGCGCCCTTCTTCGCCGCCGTGACCCCGTACGCCTGGCGGCCCGCCGACGGTGCCCGCAGCGGCGGCTGGCTGCCGGCGGAGGCCCCGCTGCCGGACGGCGGGCCCGGCACCGCGGCACCGACCGACCTGCGGGTACTCACCTGGAACACCCTGTGGGACCGCTACGACGCCGACCGGATCGACACCGCCCGCCGCCGCCCGCTGCTGCTGGCAGCGCTGGCGGCCGCCGACGCCGACGTGATCGCCCTCCAGGAGGTCGAACCGGCCCTGCTGGCGATGCTGCTGGACGAGCCCTGGGTCCGGGCCCGCTACACGGTCGGCACCGACCCGGGCGGCCGCGACGTCGACGCCTTCGGACTGCTGGTGCTCAGCCGGCTGCCGGTGCTGGAGGCCGGCAGCCACGTGCTGGGCCCGCACAAGGCCGTCGCCGCCGTCACCCTGCGCACCGCAGGCACCCCGCTCACGGTAGCCGCCGTCCACCTCAGCAGCGACCACTCGCCGGACGGCGCGGCCCGCCGGGAGGCCGAACTCGCCCGGCTCGCTGAGGGGTTGGCGGGCGTCGAGGGTGACGTTCTGCTGCTCGGGGACTTCAACGACGGCCGCTCCGGCGCCGCGGGCCCGGCCGCCGCCCTGGGGCTGCGGGACGCCTGGTCGCAGGTGCACGGTCCGGCCGACGACACCGCGACCTTCGACCCGGTCGCCAACCCGCTCGCCGCCGTCTCCTCGCTCTCCGGCCGGGCGGCCCGGCTCGACCGGGTGCTGCACCGGACGGCCGACGCCCGGGTCACCGCGGCCGCCCTGCTCGGCGACCGGCCCGCGCCGGACGGGCTGTACCCGTCCGACCACTACGGTGTGGCCGTCGACCTCCGGCTCGGCGGTGCGGCGGACGGGGCGGAGCCGGAGCCTTCGGACGGTGCGGGGCGCGGCGCCGGCGTGGCCGTCGACGCGACGCCGACCGCGCGCACGGCGGTGGCGTGGATCCCGCCCGAGGAGCTGTGGCCCCCGATCCAGGAGCTGCGCGCCGCGTACGACCCGCAGCTGCACCGCTGGCCGCCGCACGTCAACCTGCTCTTCGGGTTCGTGCCGGAGTCCCTGTTCGACCGGGCGCTCCCGCTGGTGGGCGCGGCCGCCGCCGAGGTGGCGCCGTTCACCGCGCAGCTTGCGGGGGTGCACACCTTCGGCCACCGCGAGGACGCCACGCTCTGGCTGGACCCGGCGGCCGCCGACGGGGCCCCGTGGGCGGCGCTGCGGCACGCGCTGGAGCGCCGGTTCCCCGGCTGCCGCGGGCGGGCGGAGGGGTTCACCCCGCACCTGACGCTCGGGCGGAGCTCCGATCCGCAGGCGGCGGCCGCCGACTGCGCCACCCGGCTCCCGGCCCGCTCGGCCCGGGTGGGCGAGCTGGTCGTGCTGTCCCGCCGGGGCGACGAGCCGATGCGGCCGCGCGCCGTGGTGGAGCTGGGGACGGGCGTGGTGCGCCCGTGGCCCGAGGCGGCGGCGGACGACGCACGGGGCCGCCGGGCACCGGCGGGCGCAGCGGTGCAGGGCCCAGCAGTACAGGGCGCAGCGGTGCAGGGCGGGGCCGGGTACCCGCGGGCCGAGGACCCGCGGCGCACGGCCCTGGCCCGGCGGCTGACCGAGCGGATCGCGCAGGCGCTGCCCGAGGGTGCCGTCCACCTCGTCGGATCGCGGCGGCTGGACTGCCACCTGGACGGCGCCGACCTGGATCTGGTGGCGGCGGTGCCCGGGGCGGCCGACCCGGCCGAGCTCCGCGCCCGGATCACGGCCGCGCTGCCGGAGGCCCGGCGGGTCCGCGAGGTCCGCGGCGCCCGGGTGCCGGGCCTGCGACTGGCGGTGGACGGTCTGGACGTCGACCTCGTCGTGGTCTCCACCGGGGGCCTCGACCCCGCCGAGGCCGTCGACCGCCGTGCCGAACTGGGCGAGGCGGCGGCGATCGCGCTGAGCGCCGTCGGGGACGCCGAAGCGCTCCTGGCCGCCGTCGACGGCCGGCGCGACCGGTTCGCCCGACTCGCCCGCGAGGTGAAGGCCTGGGCCCGGGCGCGCGGTCTGGACTCCGCGCCGTT
Source organism: Kitasatospora sp. NPDC090091 (assembly GCF_044747365.1). Classification (NCBI taxonomy): domain Bacteria; kingdom Bacillati; phylum Actinomycetota; class Actinomycetes; order Kitasatosporales; family Streptomycetaceae; genus Kitasatospora; species Kitasatospora sp. NPDC090091. The sequence goes on along the minus strand of NZ_JBIVDY010000016.1, from coordinate 69,029 downwards.
CGGCCAACTCCCCTCGCTCGCCTGGTCGGTGCTGGCCGCCCGGACCGTCCGGGACGCCGACGACCTGCCCGCGGACGGCCTGTTCGAGCACTTCCTGGCGACCTGGGCCGCCTGGGACTGGCGCACACCTGTCGCGCTGTCCGGCGCGGTGGGCGGGCGCGGGCAGGGGCCGGTGACGGTGCTCACCCCGGCCGCGCCGGTGCGCAGTTGCACGGCGCAGGTCGGCCCCGGCGGGCTCGACCTGCTCACCGAGGAGCTCTACCGGGCCTGGGAGGTCGCGGCGGAGGCGGCCGGGGCCGGCACGGACCCGTGGCCCGCGCTGCTCGCCCCTCCCCCGCTGCACCGCCGGCACGCGGCCTGGGCCGTGGTCACCGTCGAGGCCCCGGCCGCCACGTCGCCGGGGAGTACCTCGGGCTTCGAGGAGGCGCTGGGCGCGGCGCGCGGGCGTATCCGCGCGCTGCTCACCGCGCTGGAGGAGGCCGGGGCCGCCGACGTGCACGCCTGGCCCCGGCCGTTCGGGGAGGGGCCGGGCCTGGCGCGCTTCGCGGTGGGCCTCGGCCGGACGCCGCCCGGTGCCGACGCGCTGGCCGCCGTCACCACCGGGTGGTGCCGCGGCCTGCCCGGCGTCCGGGTCGACCGGGTGGAGGGCGGCGGCGTGCCGACGCTCCGCTGAGCGCACCGCGGAGCACACCGCCGCGCCGGCGCATCGCCGCACCGGCGCGAAGGGGCGCCGCGCACGGCAGGTACGCCGGGCGCGCCCGCCCGGCGGGTGCCCCGCCCGCACGCCCGCACCGGCGGGCGGCGCTCCCCCGGTGAAGTCCCGCTTGCGCCAAGGCCATTGACGAACGCATGACACTGACGCACCATCATGCTGGCGCGCCGCACTTCCTCCCAGTTCCGTCCCTACGGACCCCCCACAGGAGGACAGTCATGCGACTGCCCCGCCGAGGGAAGCCCGCCGCGGTCACCGCCGTCCTGCTGGCCCTCGCCCTCGCCTCTCCGCTCACCACCCAGGCCACCGCGCACCCGGCCACCGCCGACGCGGCCGCCACGGCCTCCGCCCAGGAGGACACCGCCCGGCAGTACGTCGTCGACGGCCCCCGCACCGTCGCCGAGCGCACCGCCGTCGCCGCGACCGGCGCCTCCGTCGACGCCGTCCGGGCCGACTCGGTGGTGGTCACCGCCTCCCCCGCCGAGGCCGCCCGGCTGCGGGCGCTCGGCTGGTCCCCCACCCCGCTGCCTGCCCCGCCGCAGGGCGAGGACCCGGCCGCGAAGTCCGTCGGCGCGGGTATCGACGACTTCCCGTCGGCCGACTCCGGCTACCACAACTACGCGGAGGCCGCCGCCGACATCGACGCCGTCGTGGCGGCGCACCCCGACATCATGAGCAAGCGGGTCATCGGCACCTCGTACGAGGGCCGCCCGATCGTCGCCGTCAAGATCAGCGACAACGTCGGCACGGACGAGAACGAGCCCGAGGTGCTGTTCACCGCCCACCAGCACGCCCGCGAGCACCTCACCGTCGAGATGGCGCTCTACCTGCTGCACGAGTTCGGGGACAACTACGCCACCGACAGCCGGATCGCGAACGCCGTCAACAGCCGGGAGATCTGGGTGGTCCCCGACCTCAACCCGGACGGCGGCGAGTACGACATCGCCACCGGGCGCTACCGCAGCTGGCGCAAGGACCGTCAGCCCAACAGCGGCAGCCGCAACATCGGCACCGACCTGAACCGCAACTGGGACTACCGGTGGGGCTGCTGCGGCGGCTCCTCCGGCTCCACCTCCAGCGAGACGTACCGGGGCAGCGCGCCCGAGTCCGCCCGGGAGACCAAGGTGGTCGCCGACTTCGTCCGCAGCCGGGTGGTCGGCGGCAAGCAGCAGATCACCGCGGCCATCGACTTCCACACCTACAGCGAGCTGGTGCTCTGGCCGTTCGGCTGGACCACCGCGGACACGGCCACCGGGATGACCGCCGACGAGGCCAACACCTTCGCCACCTTCGGCCGGACCATGGCCGGCACCAACGGCTACACCCCGGAGCAGTCCAGCGACCTCTACATCACGGACGGCTCGATCGACGACTGGCTGTGGGGCGCGCACCGGATCTTCGCCTACACCTTCGAGATGTACCCCGGGCCGAACGGGAGCAGCGGCTTCTACCCGCCGGACGAGGTGATCGGGCGCGAGACCAGCCGCAACCGCGAGGCCGTGCTGCGGCTGGTGGAGACGGCCGACTGCACGTACCGGGTGATCGGCAAGCAGCAGCAGTACTGCGGCATCGCGAGCTGACGGACCGACCGCCGATCGTCGATCGCCGGCCACCGGGCCACCGGCCGCCGACGGGCCACACCGGCCCGGGGGAACCCGGGCCGGGTGCGGGCGGTGCCGCCGCCCGCACCCGGCCCCGCCGCCCGGCCCCCACCCGGTCGGACGACCCCGCAGGTGGGGGCCGGACACCCGTCGTACGCTGAGGTCGTCCGGCTACCCCGCTGCTGCCTCCGCGCCCCGGACGCGCACAGGATCGGGAGGTGGGAACGATGAACGGTCCCCCTGGAGAACGCCCTTCGCCCCCGCCGGCCGCGCCGGCCGTAGTCAGCTCCCGGGCCGGCGAAAAGGGCCTCAAGACCGGCGCCCTCGGCCTGGTCTCCTCGGTCGCGATCGGCATCGCCTCGACCGCGCCCGCGTACAGCCTCGCCGCCACGCTCGGCATCATCGTGGTCGGCGTCGGGCTGCAGGCGCCGATCATCACCATCCTGGCCTTCATCCCGATGCTGCTGATCGCCTTCGCCTACAAGGAGCTCAACGCCTCCGACCCTGACTGCGGCACCACGTTCACGTGGGGTGCCCGCGCCTTCGGGCCGCGCACCGGGTGGCTCGGCGGCTGGGGGATCGTGGCGGCCGACATCATCGTGATGGCCAACCTGGCACAGATCGCCGGCGTGTACGGCTTCCGGCTGTTCGGGTTCGACGGCCTCGCCGAGAGCACGGCCTGGACCACGGTGGCCGGGGTGGTCTGGATCGTCGTGATGACCGGGATCTGCTACATCGGCATCGAGATCTCCGCGGCCCTGCAGCGCTGGCTGCTCGCCATCGAGGTCGTGATGCTGGTGCTGCTGTCGGTGACGGCACTGGTCAAGGTCTACGGCGAGAACCCGCCGCCCACGTCGATCGAGGTCGACGCCTCGTGGTTCAACCCCTTCGAGGTCGCCTCGTCCACCGCCTTCACCGCCGGCATCCTGGCCGCCGTCTTCATCTACTGGGGCTGGGACACCGCGGTCTCGGTCAACGAGGAGACCGCCGACGCCGCCCGCACCCCCGGCCGGGCCGCCGTGATCTCGACCGTCCTGCTGCTGCTCATCTACGCGCTGGTGTCCACCTCGGCCCAGGCCTTCGCGGGCATCGGCACCGAGGGGATCGGGCTCGGCAACGAGGAGAACGCGGGGGACGTGCTCTCCTCACTGGGCGGCGCCGTCTTCGGCAGCACCGGCTTCGGCTGGTTCCTGACCAAGCTGCTGATCTTCATGGTGCTGACGTCCTCCGCCGCCTCCACCCAGACCACCATCCTGCCGACCGCCCGGACCACCTTCTCGATGGCCGCGCACAAGGCCATCCCCACCGAGTTCGCGCGGGTCCACCCACGGCACCTCACCCCGACCTGGTCGACGATCGGCATGGGCGTCGCCTCGATCGCCTTCTACGTGCTGCTCACCGCGATCAGCGGCAACGTGCTGGCCGACTCGATCGCCTCGGTCGGCCTGGCCATCGCCTTCTACTACGGCCTCACCGGCTTCGCCTGCGTCTGGTACTACCGCAAGGTCCTCACCCGCAGCGTCCGCGACTTCCTGCTCAAGGGTCTCGCGCCGCTGGCCGGCGGCCTGATGCTGCTGTACTTCTTCTGCTACGGCGCCTTCGACGTCTACGCCGACCCCGACTACGGCTCCACCTCGATCGACCTGCCGCTCTTCGGCGAGACCGGCGGCGTCACCGTGATCGGCATCGGCGCCCTCGCCCTCGGGGTGGTGCTGATGCTCGTCCAGTGGGCCGTGCAGGGCTCCTGGTTCCGGCACCCGGACGTGCCCGTCAGCGTCGCCGATCCGGCCGACGCGCCGTAGGGTCCCCGACCCGCTACCGGGTCCGGCCGGCCCGGGGGCGCCCCTGCCCCCGGGCCGGCCGGACCGCTGTGCGGTCACGGGGTGAGCAGCGCCTCCTGCTCGGTGAGCGGCGCGCCGCCGGTCCACGGCAGGACCTTGCCGAACTGCACCAACTCGCCGTAGTGCGCCGGGTCCACGCCGTCGGCGACGACCAGGTCGAGGACGGCGCGGGCGGCCTCGGCCGGGGTCTGCGCCCCGCTGTAGTCGGTGAACCACGGCCGGGACGCGCGGGTGTCCACCATGCCGGGGCAGACCGCGGCGACCAGCGTCCCCTCGGCGAGGTCGCGCTCGCGCCGCCCGTCCGCCACCGCCCGCACCGCCGCGACCTGGGCCACCTTGGACGGAATGTTGACCCAGACCGGCCAGCCGGCCTCCACCGCCGTCCGCGCGTGGACGGCGCTGCGCCAGGACTCGACCGCGTACTCGACCTGCTCCAGGCTCGCCCCGTCGAACAGCGGCTGCAGCCGCGGCGGCAGGAACCCGAGCGTGCCCAGCCCGCTGGCGACGACGAGCAGCCGGCCGCCGGGGCGCAGCGCCGGGCCGAAGGCGCGGAGCACGGCGTGGGTGCCGCCGTTGGCGACGTCGATGAACTCGTCGGCCTGCTCGGCCTGGGAGCGGTCGGGCAGCAGCGGGGCGATCGCGTTGGAGACGACGACGTCCACGCCGCCGTGGCGTTCGGCCAGCTCGGCCGCGAGGGCGGCCACGGCGCCGGCGTCGGCGACGTCGAGGACGCGCCCCTCGACGCGGGCGCGGGTGGCGGGGGCCTCGGCCACCTCGCGGGCGGCGTCGGCGACCCGCCCGGCGTGACGGCCGGTCAGCAGGACGAGGTCCTGGGGTGCCATCCGCGCGGCCAGGCCCTCGACCAGGGCTCGGCCCAGGCCCTGGTTCGCCCCGGTGACGAGGGCGACGCGGGCGGGGCGCGCGGCCTCGGTGGTGTCCGTGCTCACGGTGGCGACGGTGCTTTCGGTGACGGCGGTGCTTTCGGTTCCTGCGGTGCTCGCGGTGTTCGTCATGCCCTCCACGCTAGGAAGCGCCGTTGCATGAGTCCAACGAAAGTCAGGCACAGGTGATATGCGTAGACGTCATGGACTTCACCGAGGTGTCACTGACCGCCCTGCGCGTCCTGCGGGCCGTCGCCGAGCAGGGCACGTTCACCGCCGCGGCCGCCGAGCTGGGGTACACCCAGTCCGCGGTCTCCCGGCAGATCGCCTCGATCGAACGGCTGGCCGGCGCCCCGCTCCTGGAGCGGCGGCGCGGCGGTGTGCGGCTGACCCCGGCCGGCCGGATCGTGCTGCGCCGGGCGGCCGTCGTCCTGGACGAGATCGACGCCACCGCCCGGGAGCTCTCCGGCCTGCCCGCCCGGGCCGGGACCGTCCACGTGGGGTGGTTCCCCAGCGCCGGCGCCGTCCTGCTGCCCCGTGCCCTGAGCGCCCTGCGCCGCACCGACCCGGCGATCACGGTCGTCACCCGCGAGGGCACCACCCCGGCCCTGGTGCGGGCGCTGCGGGCCGGCCGCGTCGACCTCGCGGTGCTGGCCTCCGCACCGCCGTTCCGGCCCCTGGACGCCGAGACGCCCGCGCTCGCCGTGCGCACGCTCACCGAGCGCAGCCTGCGCCTGGCCGTCCCCGCCGGGCATCCGCTCGCCCACCGGGATTTCGTCGACGTGGCCGACCTGCGCGGGCAGCGCTGGATCACCGCGCCGAGCGCCGGCGAGGACCAGCTGATGGGTGTCTGGCCCGGCCTGGACGAGCGGCCCGAGATCGCCCACACCGCCCGCGACTGGCTGGCCAAGCTGCACCTGGTCGCCGCCGGCCTCGGGATCACCACGGTCCCGGGCGTGCTCGCCCCGGCCGCGCCCGAGGGCGTGCGGATCCTGCCGGTGCGTGGCGGCCCGCAGGAACTGCGCCGCATGCTGCTCGCCCGCGCCCCGGGCCCGCTGAGCGAGCCGGTCGCGCGGGTCGCCCGCGCGCTCCGGGCCGCGGCGATCGAGCTGGACACGGCCCCGTGAGGGCGCTGCGCGCGGGGCGCAGCGCGACCGGGGCGAACAGCCGCCGGCCGGGGTGAACAGCCGCCGGCCGGGTGGACGGGGCCTACGAGGTGCAGATACCGCCGGGGGCGCGCAGGCTGGAAGGGCGAGGAGTGTTCCCCGTGGATTGGAGCGTGCCGTGAAAGACCTCAAGTTCGAGCAGAAGCGTTCGCTGTCCCGCCTCGAAGCCGCCGATCAGCTCGAAGCACTCGCGGCGGCCCTGCGGCACGGCGGCAACGCCGAGCTCGATCTCGGCCCCGGAACGATGACCCTGCGGGTTCCGGAGGAACTGAAGACCGAGATCGAGGTCGAGGTCGGTGAGGGGGAGATCGAGCTGGAGATCGAGTTCAAGTGGCCCACCGCGCAGAGCGCGGCGGCCTCCGGCGGCCACAGCGGCTGACCGGCGGCGCGCTCGTCCGTTCCCCGGCCGAAGGTGCCGCGGCCCGGGGTCCGGAGGTGATCCGGGGCATCGACGGAGGAGATCAGATGACCGGTGACGAGCAGCGGGACAGGTTGGAACCCCTGTCCGAGATGGAGGAAGCGGCCCCCGACGACCTGTTCGCGGGGCGGTCGGAGGGCGAGGGCCACCGGGCCCGCACCGAGGCGACCCGGAGCGCGGACAGCGGTCTCTACGGTGCGGACGACGACCTCTACGGGGGCCCGGCGGCGATGTCCCCGAGGCCGGCCCTGAACGAGGAGCCGGACGCGGGTACGGACGGGGACGCGGACTTCTGGTAGGCGCGCCCCGGACGCGGACCTCGCGGCAGGGCCTCCCGGGACGTGGCCATCGGCCCCGGCCGGACATTGTCATGGAAGTTGTCATGACTGAAACACCGTCAGGATGGGCATGACCTCGTTAGCCCACCGATGGGCCCGGCTGAAGCTCCCCCACGAGCGCAACCGGGCCCTGGCCGGCGACCGGGCCTGGACGTGACTCCCCCCACGGAGTGGCGACCAGGCCCGCCTTCTGTTCAACCAGCGACACGCAGCGTACATGACACCTCAACGTAACGCTACCGTGCTGCAGTCCGCGCTGGTCCGACGCCTCGTCACACCCCCTCCGTGCAGCGGAATCGGGCCGGACCGGGGCCGGGCGGGCGGCTCCCCCGCGGCCTGCCCGTCGAACCGGCCACCCGGCCACCCCTCCGCGCCCGATCCGTGGCAGAGTGGAAGTGTCGGGAGACCGACCTGAGCGGTGGCCGGGCTCCCTTCGGAGCCATTGGCGAGGTCTCCCATGGTCAAGCTGTCCGACATCCTCTCCATCAGCCCGGAAGCGCTGGCCGTTGCGGGCGTGGTGGACTGGCCGGGCCGGAACGGAACCGGAGCTCGGCGCGGCGTCGCGGTCGACCTGCCGGACCCGGGGCAGCCGTGGGAGTGGCGCTGGTCCGCCGACCTCCCCGCCCGGCTGCTGGACGACGCCGACCTGCAGCAGGACCTGAGCCGCTCCTGGACCGAATCCGCGGCACGGGGGAACGACCCGGTGCGGCTCGCGCTGCACGGAGTGCCGCGCGCGGGCCGGCATGCGCTGATGGCGCGGTTAGGCCAGGCGCGTCCCGCGGTCGGCGCGGTCTTCGTCGCGGACGACACGCTGCAGCCGGAGCCCCGTTGGTCGTGGCCGCTGCGGGTCTGCACCGTCACCACCACGGCGGCCGGGGACCTCTTCGCCGCGCTCGACCACGACGAGGGCATCGCCCCGCTCGTCGACGCCTACACCCTCGGCGAGCAGGACGGCGACTGCGACGTCCTGGCCGTCTCCGGCGGCGCCGAGCTCGACGCGCTGGCCACCGGCGGCGGCCTCAGCGCCGCCTGCCTGGCCTGGTGCGGCCCGCAGCCGCCCGACCGGCACGAGCTGGCCCGGCTCGAGGCGGCCGCGCGCAACCTGGGCGCCTCCGGCTGGGTCGTCGCCGACGTCTCGGCGACCGACGCCGCCGAATGGCTCGCGCAGCTCGTCCGCGGCCTCTCCGAGAACCGCCCGCTGGACGAAGCGGCGGGCCGCGCCGGCTCGTGGCTGACGGTCGCCCACCCGGAGCTGGCCGAGCGCCGGACAGTGGCCGACGCCGTACGGGCCGCGGATGCCGCGGCGCACGCCCTCACGGACGGACCGGCGGGGCCGCTGACCCTCGCCTTCGACGTCGACGTGGTGAACGGCCTGGACCTCCCCGACCAGCCGCTGCCGGTCACCGAGGTCACGCACGGAATCGCGGTGGAAGCCGCCACCGCCCGGTTCTCCGGACGGAGACTCGGCGGGGCCGTCGCCGACGCCTTCCGCGTGGTCCACCGCGCCGGGGTGGCGCCCGGCCGGGCCAACGCACGCTTCCTCCAGGCGCTCGTCAGCGACCAGGAGACGAGCGAGCGGTGCCTGCACGCCTTCCGCGCCGGCGCCGTCAACGACGTCCACGTCCGGGTGGGGCCGGTCAGCGCCGAGTGGCACGCGCTGGCGACGGAGTTCCCCGAGCAGAACCTGGAGTTCCGGGACGGGGAGGTGCGCCTCACGGTCGTCTTCGACGAGGAGCGGGACCAGGCGTTCCTCCACGAGCCGATGAAGATCACCCTGCCCCGGCGGGGCGCCTCCAGCGAGGCCGTCTTCCCCGTCGAGGTCGGCGCGCAGGAGCGGGAGATCCGCTGCACCGCCCGGGTCTTCCACCAGAACCGCCAGCTGCAGCGGCTGGAGATCAGCGGCCCGGTCGGCCCGACCGACGAGGCCGTGGGCGGGCGGGAGATCGTGATCAACGGCGAGGCGTTCAGCTCCCTCGCCGAGCCGCCGAGCCGGGACCACGGCGGCCCGGACGCCCTGATCCGGATCGTCGACGACGAGAGGGCCGTGATCGTGACCGGGGCCGGCGACCTCCCGGTCCGGATCCCGGATCTCGACCAGCTCCGGGCCAGGATCCGTGACCACCTCAGCGCGGCGGTGAACGCGGACGCCGTCGCCGAGGACCCCGAGGCCGGTACCGGCACAGCCGGTACCGACACCGCCGGCACTGCCGTCGGCGGCGGGCCCGCGTCCGGGCCCGCCCCGGACGCGCTGCTGCGCGGCCTCGCCCAGCAGGGCAGCTTCCTCTTCGACCAGCTGGAGCGGCTGGGGCACGGCGGTCTGAAGGACGCCACCTCGCTCCAGGTGGTGTCGGCCGAGGCCGCCGAGCTCTGGCCGCTGGAGTTCGTCTACGACTACGGCTACCCCGCCGACACCGCCCGGCTCTGCGCCGGATGGCAGCGCGCCCTCGAAACCGGGACCTGCTCCTGCCGCCGCTCGCGCCGCCCCTCCGTCACCGGCCGCCGGACGATCTGCCCGCTCGGCTTCTGGGGCCTCCGGATGGTCATCGAGCGCCGGGTCGAGCGCGCCCGGCTCGACCACACCGTCGTCGAAGCGGCCCCGGCGGACGCCGCCGGCGCCCTGCGCCCGGTGAACAGCGTGCTCTTCGCGGCCAGCGAGATCGTCCGGGGAGCCGACCGGGCCGGCGCGGTCGGCAGCCTCCGCGGCTCGTTGGGCACGGACGGCGTCCACACCGCCGACAGCTGGCAGGAGTGGCGGCGGGTGATCCGGGCGGAAGGCCCCGCCCTGCTGCTGGCCGTCGCCCACAACGCGCGCGACCAAGGACTCACCCCCGTCCTGGAGATCGGCCGGATCCGCCGCCCGAGCAGGCTGGCGTCGCTCCAGATCGACCGCCGGGACATCGTCTCCGACCGGCACGACCACCAGGCCGGTCCGATCGTCATGCTGCTCGGCTGCAACACCGTCCAGGAGGACATCAGCTGGCAGAACGTGGCGGCGAGGTTCCTGGAGAAGAGCGCCCCCGTCGTGGTCGGGACGCTGGTACCGACCCTCGGGCGGCAGGCGGCGGTGATGGCGGGCATCGCCGCGGTGATGCTCGCCGAGAACACCGGCGCGGACACGAGCATCGGCGAACTGGTCCGTGACATCCGGCGGCGGCTGCTCGCCCTGGGCTACACGCTCGCGATGGCGGTGGTGGCCTTCGGCGACGCCCGCTGGCTGGTCGGCAGCCGACAGGGAGGCGAGCCGTGATCACTGTGGAGATGCTGCCCGCGGCGCACGGCGACGCGCTGTGGATCGAATGGCCCGGCAAGGGATCGAACGTCCACCGCATGCTGGTCGACGCCGGGCCGAGCCCCACCTACGAAGCCGTCTTCGAACGGGTGAAGAAGCTGCCGCCGCGCAGCCGCCACCTGGACGTCCTGGTGGCCACCCACGTGGACGCCGACCACATCGAGGGGGTCATCCGCCTCCTGCAGGACCGCCTCGCGCTGAAGCTCTCGATCGACGACGTGTGGTTCAACGGCTGGCCGCAGATCTCCGAGCACGCCGGCCTGCTCGGCGCCGACCAGGGCGAGATGCTCCAGGCGCTGATCGGCAGCCAGCAGCTGCCCTGGAACGCCGCCTTCGGGCGGCCCACCCGGGGGAGACCGCCGCGCGCCGTCTGCCTCCCGACCCGGGGCGCACTCCCGTCCGCCGACCTGCCCGGCGGCGCCCGGGCGACCCTGGTCGGTCCCGGACGGCCCGAGCTGGACAAGCTGTTCAAGGAATGGGGAAAGGTGCTGAGGAACCTCGGCGTGACCCCGGGGAAGCCCGACGAGGCGCTCGACCGGCTGGCTCGGCGCAAGAGCCTGCGCGGCCTCGCCGCCGACCTCCTCGGCGGCGAGCGGGTGGACACGTCGGTGCCGAACGGTTCCAGCATCGCCTTCCTGCTGGAGCACGACGGACACCGGCTGCTGCTCACCGGCGACGGCCACGGGAAGGTCCTCGCCCGCGGCGTGGACCGGCTGCTGGGCAAGCTCGGTGGGCCGAGGCTCGCGGTCGGCGCCGTGAAGGTCCCGCACCACGGCAGTGCCGCCAACGTCACGGACGAGCTGCTGGCGCTGCTCGACACCCGCCGCTTCCTCATCTCGACCAACGGGGACAAGTTCAACCACCCCGACGCGGCGGCGATCGACCGCATGCTCGCCGCCGTGGACCGCCTCGACGAGGCGGAGCAGCCCGCCGGCGCCGGCGCCGCGCAGGCCGAGCTCGTCTTCAACTACCGCAGCCGCACGACGGAGCCGTGGGCCGACCCCGCGCAACAGCGCGAGCGCCGCTACACCGCGGTCTACCCGGCAACGGCGGCGGGCACGACCGTGGAGGTCTGACCATGGCCCGCATCGGTGTGGCAATCTCCGGTGGCGGCTACCGCGCCACCATGTGGGGCATCGGCGCCCTGCTCTACCTCGCCGACACCGGTCGCCACCGGGACGTGGTGGCGATCTCCTCGGTGTCCGGCGGCTCGGTCGCCAACGGCGTCGTCGCCCACGAGACCGACTACCGGCAGGACCCCGGCGCGGACTTCGCCGAACGCGTCCGCCCGCTGATCCGCCACTGCGCCCGGACCGGCCTGTTCTTCTGGGGGCCGTCCACCAACCGGTACGTGCGCTCGCTCTTCGCGCTCGCCGGCCTCGCTCTCCTGACCCTGCTGGCCGGGGCGGTGGTCACCGCCGTCGACGGCCTCCGCCTCCTCGCCGCCGTCCTCCTCGGCGCGGGGCTGCTGCTCCTGGCCGGTGCGCTGCTGTACTTCGGGAAGCGCAGCGCCGTGGTGGACAAGGCGCTGGCGCGCGAGTTCTTCCAGCGCGAGGGCGCCGGCACCGAGCTCGCCGCCGTGCGGCGCTCCGTGGACCACGTCTTCTGCACGACCGAGCTGCAGAGCGGGGACCACTTCTACTTCTCCCCCGCGTTCGTCTACGGGTTCCGCTTCGGTGCGGGCGAGCCGGGTGACCTCCCGCTCTCCACGGCGGTCCAGGCCTCGGCCTGCCTGCCGGGCGCGTTCGCCGTCCGGCGGCTCCCCACGGAACGCCACCACTTCACGCGCCCGGCCGATCCCGCCGGGGCCACGCCCGCCGCCTCCGACATGGTGCTCACGGACGGCGGGGTGTACGACAACATGGCCGACCAGTGGCTGGTGGGGCTGGAGGAGCGAGCCCGGCGGCCCGTCCACCCGCCCGCCGACTACGGGGTCGACGAGATCCTGGTGGTCAACGCCTCGGCCGGGATGACGTGGGAACCGTTCCGCGCGTCGCGCGTCCCCGTGATCGGTGAACTGCTCGCGCTGATCCGCATCAAGAGCGTGATGTACGACGTCAGCACCAACCACCGGCGCAGCACGCTGGTGCAGTGGTCCGACCGTGCGGTGCAGGACGGCGGCCCGGTCGGTGCGCTGGTCCACATCGCGCAGTCCCCGTACCGCGTGGCCGACGCGTGCGCGTACGCGTACGCGAACGCGAACGCGGCCGACGCGGCCGGCGCCGGGGTCGGGCCGGAGCTCGCCGCCCGGGCCGCCCGGGCCGACGAGGTGCTCGACCTGCTCGGCCGCGACGAGGAGCAGCGCGCGGTCTGGAAGGAGCGGACGGAACGGAGCCGCACCACCGGGACCGTGCTGCGCAAGCTCGGCCCCGACACCACCGCGGACCTGCTCCTGCACGCCTACACCCTCGCCGCGTGCAACCTGCACGTCCTGCTCGACTACCCGCTGCCGGCCGCCCTCCCGAAGCGGGAGTACTTCCTCGACCTCACCGCCGGCTCCCCGTCCGGCAGCTGACGCGCCCGCCGGACGTCCGGGTGGGCGGGGCCGGGCGGGCCCCGCCCACCTGCGTCCGAGCCGGCGCCGCCCGTGCTCAGGCGGACCGGGGGAAGTCCTTGCGCTTGATCTTGGCGCGGCGCCCGTCCGGGTGGTGGAAGACGATCCCCTCGGCCAGGGTGCCCGGGGCGAACCGGCTGTCCAGCCCGGTGAGGAAGTCGCGCAGGCCGGTGTAGCTGCGCGGCACCTCCTGGTAGACCGGCACCTCCATGTTGAACGGCACGCACCGGTGGTCGTCCAGCTCCAGGGGGTTGCCCTGGATGCGGGGGCCGAGCGCCTCGCAGGAGTGCTCGCCGTCCGGCCACGCGGTGACGTCGGTGTTGCGGGCGGCGGCCAGGATCCACTTGTCCTCGGCGGCGCCCTCCGCGGTGTCGACGTACCAGCCGTCCGTGATGCCCTGCTTCTTCTGCAGCTTGGTCGGGTTGCGCCGCTTCTCCACCCGCACGAGGTGACCGCCCCGGACGGTGAGGCGGACGTTGGTCCCGTCCAGCTTCTCGGTCGGGGCTCCCTCTCCGTCGAACACCCAGGCGCACTCCGGGCGCGGCCGGTCGACGACCCGGAAGTCGGCGTCCCGCTCGAACAGGGTGGGGATCTTCTCCATGACGTGCAGGCCCTTCCTGACGTGACCGATCAGTTCCTCGTGTGTGACGGCACCGGCCGCCAGACCGCCCGCCAGCGCCCGGACCAGGTCCGCCACCGAGACTTCGGCCTCGACGGCGACCCGCTTCAGCGCCTTCTTCTCCTCGGGCGAGATCCAGGCGACCAGCCGGGACCAGCCCTCGGGGGGCGTCCATCGCGCGAGCCGTTCCGGATCCTTCCGGGGGCGACCGCGTCCTCTGGTCTCTTCCATGGGCAGGACAGTAGGCGGGGATTTGATGTTGTGTCAATTGGCATAACAGAAAATGCGCCGCCGCTACCGGGGGTGTCGTCCCCTCACACGGAAGAGGCGGGCCGCCGGCGGCTGTTCCTCACAGCCCCCGGCGGCCCGCCTCCTCGCCGCGCAGCTCCTCGCCGCGCCGGTTCACGCGCTCACCGACTCGGCGCGCCCGCTCAGCCCACCTCGATGTGCTCCACGATCAGTTCGCACAGCTCGTGCGTCCGCAGGGCGTCGTGGGCGTCGAGCACCTTGCCCGCGCGCACCGCGTCCAGGAACGCGAGCACGACCTGCTCGATCCCGCGCTGCCGCGCCACCGAGACCCAGTCGCCGCGCCGCCGGACCGTCGGCTGGCCGCGGTGGTCGATCACCTCGGCGAGGTTGTGCACCTCGCGCTTGGAGTCGCCGCCGGAGACCTCCAGGACCTCCTCCGTCGACCCGGAGACCCGGTTCATGATCCCCAGCGCCGTGAAGCCCTCTCCGCCCAGCGTCAGCACCAGGTGCTCCACCAGGCCGTCCCGCACCCGGGACCGCACGTCCACCTGCTCGATCTCCCCGGGCACGAGGAAGCGCAGTGTGTCGACCACGTGGATGAAGTCGTCGTAGACCAGGCTCCGGGCCGCCTCCGGCAGGCCCTCGCGGTTCTTCTGCAGCACGATCAGATCGCGCGGCCGCTCCTTGGCGAGCAGGTAACCGGGCGAGTGACGCCGGTTGAACCCCACCATCAGCGAACGCCCGCTGCGATCGGCGAGGTCCACCAGCCGCCGGGCCCCGTCGATCGTGTAGTCCAGCGGCTTGTCGACGTACACATCGACGCCGGCCGTCAGCAGCTGCTCCACGATCGGCACGTGCTGCTCGGTCGCCGCGTGCACGAACGCCGCCCGGATCCCACTGCCGATGAGCTCCCCGAGATCGGTGAACCGCTCGCCCGCCCCGATCCGGTAGGCGTCCCCGATCCGGTCGAGCTTCGCCCGGTCCCGCGTCATCAGCCGCAGGTCCAGCCCCGGCAGCGCGGCGACGACCGGCAGGTACGCCTTCTGCGCGATGTCACCGAGCCCGATCACCCCGACCGGCAGCAGGGCGTCGGGCGCAGCGTTCTCACTCATGACATCTCCAGCCTCGCGAACGATCATCAGCCACCCCCAACCCTATGCGGCGATCTGCACGCCCCGGAGCCGCTCGGGGCTCCTCCGTCCAGGGCTCCCGGCGAGGTAGGGCGGGTGGACGTCTTCGCGCCGACTGCCGAGCCGGGGCGGGCGGTGCCGAGGCCGACGGGGCCGGGGAAGGTGGGGCCGGCGGGGTCGGAGTCAGGCCGGGGCGGGGGCGCATTCGGGGTGGCCCCAGGTGCTGCCGACCTTGGTGATCTTGTCGCCCTTGGCGTACGGCCGGCTGCACGGGCAGGTGCCGGGGTAGCGGGCGGCGAGGGTGCGGGAGCCGCCGGAGCCGGCCTTCTTCTTCGCCGCCGCGGCGGAGGACGCCGCACGGGCGGGCCGGGCCGCGGAGGCCGGCACCGCGTCCGGGACGGGGAGGTCGGCGGCGGTCCCCGCGGCGCTCTCCTGGGTGCGGGCGGCGTCGCTGGCGGCCTTGTCGGCGATGGCGTTCAGCGGGTCGCCGTCGACCTGGTGGGCGGCGACGTAGACGAAGGTGACGTCGCGGCCGTCCAGGAGCGCGTCGATGCTCTGGATCAGCTCCTGGTTGGCCACCGGCTTGCCCGCCGCGGTCTTCCAGCCGTTGCGCTTCCAGCCGACCAGCCACTTCGTCACCGCGTCGCGGGTGTACGTGCTGTCGAGCCGGACCTCCAGCGGGACCGCCGGATCCGTCGCGGTGAGCAGCTGCTGCAGCGCCGTCAGCTCGCCGATGTTGTTGGTGCTGCGCCCGAGCGCTCCGGACTCCCAGCGCTGCGGCACCCCGGCGCTGTCCGCGACCACGTAGGCCCAGGCGGCCGGGCCCGGGTTGCCCTTGGCTGCTCCGTCACACGCTGCAATGACTCGTTCGACCATGCACCCGATCATGCCAGGGAACGGGACCCGCAGGCCAAAGCCCGTGGCGGGCTCACGGCGAGGCGGTGGTCGTCGGGGACGCGGGCGAGGAGGTGGGGGACGCGGGCGAGGAGGCGCGCGAGGAGGACGGGGAGGCCGGCGTCGCGGACGGGGAGGCCGGCTTCGGGGCCACCTGGAGGCCGATGATGTTCCCGTTCGCGGTGAGGAAGTACTGCAGCCCGGCGTAGCCCGGGGTGACCAGGATGCCCTGGGTCATCTTCGGGAACTGGCTGGAGCGGGCGAGCTCGGTGCCGCTGCGGGCGTCGCGCCAGACGACCTGTTCCGTGGAGTACTCCTTGAGGCCCTTGAAGAACTTCACGGGGATGTCGGTGCCGATGAGGATCCGGCCGTCCTGCGGGCCGATCAGGGTGGTGAAGCTCAGGGTCGTCTGGTCCTGGCTCCAGGCCACCGAGAGGTTGCCGCCCGAGAGGTCGACGCCGGCCATCTTCCCGGCCCCGGCGTCCATGACGTAGACGCGGTTGTTGGGCGGGTCGACCGAGACCATCGACGGGATGAAGCTCTGCTTGGCGCCGCTGTTCGCGAACGGCTGGATGTTGGCGGTCTTCGACGAGTCCGACTGGGAGACCGCCACGACGCTCATCGGGGTCGAGGTCGGCTGCCCGCCGTTGGTCATGGTGACGACGTAGTCGTTGATGACGGCGAGCGCCGAGGCCGCGGTCTGGCCGTTCTGGAGGTAGGGCACCGGCCCCCAGGTCGGGTCCTGGGCGAAGGAGCCGTTGGCGTAGGTGTAGCGGTAGAGCTTGGACGAGCCGGGCAGGTAGATCGCGTCGGCGTTGTTGAAGGAGGAGGTGGTGATCCGGCCGCCCATCATCTCGGGCAGGGTGACCTGGGAGACGACCTGGAGGGTCCTGGGGTCGATCGCCACCATGATCGAGGGCGGTACGGCGGTCGGGTCCGGACAGTCGAGGAAGGCGCTGAAGCCCTGTTCGGTGCAGCCGGGCTGGCGGTTCACCGTCTTGGCCACGATGGTGCCGTCCGGGAGCGCGTCGTAGCCGTTGTACGAGGTGTCGCCCGGGGCGGACTGGCCGGTGGGCAGCGTGGTCTGCGCGAGCACGTCGCCGGTGGCCGCGTCGATCCTGGCGATGTGGTAGCCGTAGATCACGACGAGGCTGCCGTCGGCGAGGGTGTTCAGGACGCCGGGGTAGTCCCACTCCCCCGTCACATTGGTGTTGATCAGCACCCGGCGCCAGACCTCGTTGAACGTGCCGGGCTCCACCCTGGAGACGAACGAACCGGAGGCCGCGGAGTTGTCTCCGTAGCCGCCGCCGTAGACGAACAGCTCGTTGGGGCCGCGGTCCACGATGTTGTACGGGGTGACGTAGACCTGCTGCGAGCTGTGGGCGAAGACCTGGTTGTTGTTCGACGAGGCGCCCAGGAAGTGGGCGCACGGGTAGAGGTGGGTCCGGTTCGAGTCGTGCACCTCGAAGGCGGCGATGGTCGGGTACCAGGGGGAATTGGCCTCGGCGGCGGTGCACGACTTCTCGTCCGCGATCAGGCCCGGATCACCGACCAGCGGGCCGTTCGCGGCCGTTTCGTCGGCGGGCGTCGAGGAGGACGAGCGCGGGCGGGAGCCGTCCTCGGCGGGGCCCGAACTGCTGCACGCCGCGAGCCCGGCCAGCAGCGCCACGACCGCGGCGGTCAGCTTGAGGACAGGCAAGCGCGTCATCTGCAGCTCCTCGCTGGACTCCGAAGCTCCTGGGCCCCGGCCGTGGCCGTGGCCGTGGCCGTGGCCGTGGCCGTGGCCCTGGCCCTGGCCCTGGCCGGACCACCACGCGGGCTCGGAGGCGGCCCCGGACTCCGAGGCTGCGGGCTCCGAGGCCGCGGGCTCCGAGGATCCGGCTCGACCGGCGGCGGCCGACCGGCCACAGCGTGTCAGCGGCCGGTGGACCCGGGAGCCGGACACGCCGGTCGGATCCCCGGCGGCGCGCCGCAGTCACCCAGGCGGCGGGACGAGGGCGCGCGGTCGCCGTGCCGCTGCGGACCGCCCGCGGGCCCGGTGCTCAGGCGGTGGCCGCGGCCGCGTCGGCCAGGGCGTCCAGGACCGGACGGATCAGGGGGTGCCCGTCCGCGCCGGCGCGCACCGCGGCGAAGACGCGGCGGGTCGCCAGCGCGCTGTCCACCGGCCGGACGGCAGCCCGGCCGAGGTCCACCCCGAGGAGAGCCGAGCGGGGCACCAGCGCGACGCCCGCCCCGGCGGAGGCGAGGGCGACCACGGCGCGGAAGTCGTCGGAGGAGTGCACCAGCCGCGGCTGGAAGCCGGCATGCTCGCAGGCGAGCAGCACCACGTCGTGGCAGGGGTTGCCGGGGTACGGACCGATCCACGGTTCGTCGGCGAGGTCGGCGACGGCGATCGGGCCCTCGCCTTCGGCCAGCGGGTGGCCGAGCGGCAGGACCGCCTCGAACGGCTCCGCGTACAGCGGCACGCGGGTGAGGCGGGCGTCGTCCGCCCGGGGCGCGCCCCGGTACTCCACGGCCACCGCCAGGTCGGCTCGGCCGTCCAGGACCATCGGGAGGCTGGCGTCGCCCTCGGCGTCCAGCACCTTGAGGCGGACGCCGGGCGCCCGGGCGGCGAGGGTGCCGATGGCCGGGGCGAGGACGAGCGAGATTCCGGTGGCGAAGGACGCGACGGTGACCTCGCCCGAGACGCCCGCGGAGTAGGCGGCGAGATCGGCCTCGGCACGTTCGAGCTGGGCGAGGACGACGTCGGCGTGGCCGAGCAGGATCTCGCCGGCGGCGGTGAGCCGGACGCCCCGGCCCTCGCGGGCCAGCAGGTGGTGGCCGGTCTCCAGTTCGAGCGCCGCCAGCTGCTGGGACACCGCCGAGGGGGTGAGGTAGAGAGCGGCCGCAGCGGCGGTCACGGTCCGGTGGTCCGCCACTGCCCGCAGGGTCCGCAGCCGTCTTGCGTCGATCACACGCCAATTCTGCCAGCGCGGCACCGGTGGCCGGGCCGGGTGCCAGGACTGTGCGGAATCGCCGGTCCGGGGCGGGTGGCGGGGGCGGGCGGTGCGTGGTGGTGGGCGGTGGACGGTGACGGGCAGCGGCAGTAGTGGGCCGTGGGCGGGCCGGGCGCGTCAGCCGTCCCCGTGATCCGGCCGGTCGGGCTTCCCGGTTCGGCCGGGCCCACCGGCCCCACCGGGCCGCCCGGTCTGACCGGGCCGGTCGCGGGCCGCGAAGCCGTCCACGGAGGCGGCGGTGGGCGCCGGCCGCGGTACCGGGAGAGCCGGCTCCTGGTCCAGCAGCAGCCGGCCCGTCAGCACGTACTGGACCACGCAGCCGGCCAGCAGCACCGCCACCCCGCCCACCGCGTCCAGCACCCAGTGGTTGGCGGTGGCCACCACCACCGCGAAGGTGACCACCGGATACAGCGGCGCCACCGCCCGGAGCCAGCGGCGGCGCGTCGTGGTGGCGACCGCGAGCGCGCACCAGCAGGCCCAGCCGATGTGCAGGGACGGCATCGCCGCGTACTGGTTGGTGAGCGCGGTCAGCGCGCCGAGCGGGGCCTCCTCCGGGACGCCGGCCGGGTTCTCCCGCAGTCCCAGCTCGGGCACCAGGCGGGGCGGCGCCAGCGGGTAGCCCCAGAAGCCGAGCAGCGCGAGGCCGGTGGCGGCGAACAGGACGGTCCGGCCGGTGCGGTAGCGGACCGGGTGCCGGGTGTAGAGCCAGACCAGGACCAGCAGCACCATCGTGAAGTGCATCGTCGTGTAGTACTGCTGCGCCGCGCGCATCAGGTCGTCACCGGTGCGCAGGTACCAGCCGTTCATCGCGGGCTCGATGTCCAGCTGCAGGGTCTGCTCCAGCCCGTAGAGGGAGCGGGCGTGGTCGGTGGCGGTGGCGACGCGGTCGGGGGCGGCGTTGCGGATGTAGGAGTAGACGCCGTAGCCGACCTGGATGAGGACCAGTTCCAGGACGAGGTTCGGACGCGACACCGTTCGCAACCGGGCGGGCAGGATCGGCACGCCGCGCAGCAGGGGCCGGCGCTGCGGCGGCGGGGCGGGGGTGCGGGACAGGTGCCAGAGCGGGTCGTCGCGCCGGCGGAACGGGAGGACGGTCGCGGCGACCAGGGCCAGCAGGGTGGGGGCCTTGCGCAGCAGCAGGCCGCTGACCGGTTCGATGCCGGGGTCGAGCAGGGTGCTGGGCAGCAGGGCGACGGTGACGGCGACGACCGGCCAGAGGGCACGGTCCTCCGGGCGGCGGCCGAGGCGGCCGGTGGCGGCGAGCAGCAGCCAGCAGAGGTCGGCCGGGCCGGCGACGGGGGCGACGATCAGGGTGGCGCAGCCGACGGCGCCGGCGGCGAGCAGGTGCTGGCGGTCGGCGGCGAAGGAGCGGCCGCGGCGCAGCCCGAGCACGGCGGCGGCCGCGGCGACGGCGATCCAGAGGACGACGAGCGGCGTGCCGTGCAGGCCGAGGCGGGTCAGCACGCCGAGTGCGGTCTCGTTGCCCGGGTCGGTGACGGCGCCGTGGTCGGCGAGGTGGCGGCGGAACGCGACGGCGGCGGCAGGGTCGGCGAGCTGCGCGACGGCGAGGAGCAGGGCGGCCACCGTGAGGGCGGTCAGGGCGGGGGCGGACCGGGCGAGGCGGGTGGTCCGCCGCCCCGCGGGCGGCGGCGGAAGGACGGCGGCGAACAGCACCAGGGCGGGGTGCAGCGCGATGGCGACGCCGAGCGCCACGCCGCGAAGGACGGCGTGCGGGACGGCGTGCGGTGGGGTGGGGGGACGGCGTCCGGGGCCGTCCGGTGGCGGGCCCCGGTGCGGCAGGGTCCGGCGTGGCAGGAGCCTCCTGGACATCAGCCTGCGGGGCAGGAGCCCTCGTGGCAGGAGGGCGAGCAGGACGAGGGCGGCGGTGGTCACGCCGAGCACCGCGTCCGCGGGGTGGCCGCGCAGCTCGGCGCTGATCAGGAACGCCGCGGCGGCGAGCGGCCAGAGCCCGGCCGGGGCGCGGACGCCGGGCGGCGGGTTGCGGCCGATCAGGGCACCGAGCACGGTGACGGCGGCGAGGGCGGCGATCAGCAGGCCGACCCGGGTGGCGGTGGAGGGCCAGCTGCCGAACGGCAGCGGAAGTGCCGGCCGGTCCTCGGTGGCATCGCCCAGGGTCGTCCAGGTGGCGGCCGCGGTCGCCGCGAGTGCCACCACCCAGCAGGAGGCGAGCACGGCGGGGGCCCTGCCCCATCGCAGCCCGGGCGGGGATCCGGCTGTGGATCCCGGCACCGCCCTGCTCGGGGGCATCCCGCTCCTCTCGCCGCGCCCGCGGGCCCGATCCGGCGGACGGTGCCGGCGCGGGTGCCCGAGAACTCGGGCCCGTACACCTGCCCGCGGTCACGGGGCCGGTTCTCGCCTTCCTGCCGACTCTCGGCCGTCGGCGCCCACCCCGCACCCCGAGCGGCGCCGCACGGGTGGCCCCGCGCAAGGGGCTGGGTGCAACAACCCCCGGCTGCGGCCCGTGGATGCAGTTCCGACCCATACCGGTCGAGCCCGCCGGGGATCGGCCGCACGGGCCGCGGCCTACCGGTGAACACCAGGACGCCGCGAGCCGGGGCCCCGGAAACCACAACGCCCACCGCTGCCGCGTTGGGAGTGGGAAGTCGGACGGGCCGACTTCCCACTCCCGGCGGGAGGGTGGGGCAGGTGGTCTGGTGTGCTGTGCGACGGAGGCGGGCCGGTCCGGCCTCCGCCGCACAGCGGCTTGGTCCCGTGGCACGTCCGGTTCCGGGCGGACGGGCCACGGGCGTCGGGGACGCCCGCGGCGGACGGGCCGCGGGCGTTCGGAGGTGAGCCCCGAGGGGCTCGGAGGGCGGCTACTCCCCCAGCGCTGCGCGCGCGTCGACGAAGGCCGCCACGGCGCGCTCGACGTCCTCGGTGGAGTGGGCCGCGGACAGCTGCACCCGGATCCGGGCCTGGCCGTGCGGGACGACCGGGAACGAGAAGCCGATCACGTACACGCCGCGCTCCAGCAGCAGTTCGGCGAGCCGGCCCGCCTTGGCCGCGTCACCGATCATCACCGGGGCGATCGGGTGGTCGCCGGGCAGGATCTCGAAGCCGGCCTCGGTCATCTTCGAGCGGAACAGCGCCGTGTTGGCCGCCAGCTTCTCGCGCAGCTCGGTCGAGCGCTCGACCAGGTCGAGCACCTTCAGCGAGGCCGCCGCGATCACCGGGGCGAGCGAGTTCGAGAACAGGTACGGCCGCGAGCGCTGGCGCAGCAGGGCGACGATCTCGCGGCGCGCCGAGACGTAGCCGCCGGAGGCGCCGCCGAGCGCCTTGCCGAGGGTCCCGGTGATGATGTCGACGCGGTCCATCACGCCGTGCAGCTCGGGGGTGCCGCGCCCGTTGGGGCCCACGAAGCCGACGGCGTGCGAGTCGTCGACCATCACCATGGCGTCGTAGCGGTCGGCGAGGTCGCAGATCTCCCGCAGTGGGGCGACGTAGCCGTCCATGGAGAAGACGCCGTCGGTGACGATGAGGCGGCGGCGGGCGTCCTGGGTCTCCTTGAGCTGCTGCTCCAGGTCGGCCAGGTCGCGGTTGGCGTAGCGGTGGCGGCGGGCCTTGGAGAGGCGGATACCGTCGATGATGCTCGCGTGGTTGAGGGCGTCGGAGATCACCGCGTCGCGGTCGTCGAGGATGGTCTCGAAGACACCGCCGTTGGCGTCGAAGCAGGACGAGTAGAGGATCGTGTCCTCCTGGCCGAGGAACGCGGAGAGGCGGTCCTCCAGCTCCTTGTGCACGTCCTGGGTGCCGCAGATGAAGCGGACCGAGGCCATGCCGTAGCCCCAGCGGTCGAGGGCGTCCTTGGCGGCGGCGAGCACCTCGGGGTGGTCGGCCAGGCCGAGGTAGTTGTTGGCGCAGAAGTTCAGCACCTCGCCCGGGCGTCCGCCGCCGGTGACGGTCACGGCGGCGCTCTGCGGCGTGCCGATCACCCGCTCCGGCTTGAAGAGGCCGGCCTCGCGGATCTCGTCGAGGGTGGCGGCGATGTCGGCGCGCACGTTGTCGAACACGGTGTCTCCCTACAGGGTGTCAGACGGTCTCGGGCGGTCCGGAGGCCTTCTCAGGCGGTCCAGTCGAGGATGATCTTGCCGCAGCGGCCGCTGGCGGCGTCGTCGAAGGCGGCCTCGAAGTCGGAGGCGGCGTACCGGCCGGTGATCACGGGCGTGAGGTCGAGTCCGCCCTCCAGGAGCACCGACATCGCGTACCAGGTCTCGAACATCTCGCGGCCGTAGATGCCCTTGATGGTGATCATCGAGGTGACGACGGACGCCCAGTCGACCGGGAACTGCTCGGCGGGCAGGCCGAGCATGGCGATCTTCCCGCCGTGGGTCATGTTGGCGATCATCGCCTGCATCGCCTCGGGGCGGCCGGACATCTCCAGGCCGACGTCGAAGCCCTCGCGCAGGCCGAGCTTCTGCTGGCCCTCCTCGATGGTGTGCTCCGCGACGTTCAGGGCGAGCGTGACGCCGACCTCGCGGGCCAGGTCGAGGCGGTACGGGGAGACGTCGGTGATCATCACGTTGCGCGCGCCGGCGTGCTTGGCGACGGCCGCGGCCATGATGCCGATCGGGCCCGCACCGGTGATCAGCACGTCCTCGCCGACCAGCGGGAAGGAGAGCGCGGTGTGCACGGCATTGCCGAACGGGTCGAAGATCGCGGCCACGTCGAGGTCGACCGGCACCCGGTGCACCCAGACGTTGGAGGCCGGCAGGGCCACGTACTCGGCGAAGGCGCCGTCCCGGCCGACGCCGAGGCCGACCGTGTTGCGGCAGAGGTGGCGGCGGCCGGCCAGGCAGTTGCGGCACTTGCCGCAGACCAGGTGACCCTCACCGCTGACCAGGTCGCCGATGGAGATGTCGGTGACGCCCGCGCCCAGCTCGGCGACCTCGCCGACGAACTCGTGGCCGAGCACCAGCGGGGTCTTGATGGTCTGCTGCGCCCAGCCGTCCCAGTTGCGGATGTGCAGGTCGGTGCCACAGATACCGGTGCGCAGCACCTTGATCAGCACCTCGCCCGGGCCGATGACCGGCTTCGGGACGTCCACCAGCCAGAGCCCGGGCTCGGACTTCTGCTTGACGAGTGCCTTCACTGCGACGGCTCCTGACGCACGAGGGGGCGGCCTGCGGGGGGCAGGCCGACGGGGCCCGGCGGAGTGGCGGCTGCTGCCTGCCTCGCACCGGGCACGCAGCAATCTGCCTGGTGGGAGCGGGTGCGGTCCATCGAGGAATTCTTAAGGGCCGCCACAGCTGGGCTGAACGATCGTGCCCGAGCAGGGGCGGGCGGGCCCTGCGGCGTGCCGGTGGCCACCCGTTCGGCCGAGCGCGCGGGGCGCAGCGGCGTACGGCGGGTGACGGTCCGGGGCGCACGGTCCGACACATGCGACGCGACGGGAAGCCGCGCGGCGGGCTCAGCTGCGGCAGGCTGCCTCAGCTGCGGCGGGCGTGGACGGCGTGGGTGAGTGCCGCGGCGCCGGCGAGCAGGCCGGCGGCGAGGGCGAGCAGCCCGGCGGTGGACGCCAGCAGGTCGGCCGAGCGCGGGTTGGTGGCCAGGTGGGAGAGCAGCACGTTGACCGGCGGCAGGCCCTTGGCCACCGTCAGCCCGAGCAGCAGCCCGAGGGCGGTCAGCAGCGCGTGGCCCTGGCGGCGGAAGAGCAGCCGGGAGCAGAGCAGGCCGACGGCGGTGCCGGTGAGGGCGCAGGTCAGCTGGGCCTCGGTGCCGAGCAGCAGGTCGGCACCGGTCGGCGTGTGGGTGCCGACGAGGAGCGGGAGGACGAGGCCGGCCGCGGTCAGCGGCAGGCACCAGAGGACGGCGGTGCAGACGGAGCCGAGCAGCACGCGGCGCGGATCGCCGGCGTTGGCGACGAGGACGGCGCGGTGGGCGTGGTCCTCCAGGCCGACGAGGGCGGTGGTGAGCCAGGTGGCGGCGAGCAGCATGGCGCCCGCCGACGCGCCGTAGGTGGCGGTCAGCGGGCCGCCGTCGCTGCTGGTGAGGACGGTCACCAGGCCGGCGAAGACCAGCACCGGCGCGAGGTAGCGCTGGGAGAGCAGCAGGGTGGTGGAGAGGTAGCGGACGATCGCGGTCACCGGTGCGCCCTTCCTGCGTCGGTGGTGGGCCTCGCGCGGTGCACCGGCGGGACGGCCCGCACCGCCTTGACGGACTGCACCGACCGCACCGACCAGCCGTGTTGGAGTGCGGCGAGGAGCACGCCGTCGGAGTGCCGCCGGTCGGCCCGGACCACCTGGGCCTCCCGGTCGTCGCCGGCGCACGGTCCGGCGCCGGCGCGCGGTCCGGCGCCGGCACGCGGTTCGTCGCAGGCGGTGTGCGGGGCCGACAGGACGCCGGGCAGGGCGGCCCAGTCCGGCCCCGCCGGGGCGGCGCCGGACTCGGGAGCGGCAAGGACCAGCTCGACGACCTCGTCGGCGTCTGCGCCAGCCGCACCTCCGACGGCAGCGGGGCCGCCGCGCCGGGTCAACCGACCCTCGGCGATCGCGTAGCCGCCGGT
Source organism: Kitasatospora sp. NPDC090091 (assembly GCF_044747365.1). NCBI lineage: Bacteria > Bacillati > Actinomycetota > Actinomycetes > Kitasatosporales > Streptomycetaceae > Kitasatospora > Kitasatospora sp. NPDC090091. The sequence continues at coordinate 43,818 of NZ_JBIVDY010000016.1, read as the reverse complement.
GGCGTGGGCGGCGGCGATCGCCTCGCGGTGGTCGGTGAAGACCACCGCCCCGCCGTCGGCGGCGACCTCGTCGATCAGCTCGCCGAGCACGCCGTGGGCGGAGGCGTCCAGGCCGGACCAGGGTTCGTCGAGGACGAGCAGCCCGGGCGGGACGAGCAGGGCCTGCGCGAGCGCCACCTTCTGGGCGTTGCCCTTGGAGAGCGTGCGCAGCGGCGCCTCCCGTCCGCCGACCAGGGCGAGCCGGTCGATCAGCAGGTCGGCCCGGTCGCGGGCGGCGGTGGTGGACAGGCCGCGGATGCGGCCCAGGTGGGCCAGGTAGGAGGCGGCGGTGAGCCGGTCGTGGGCGGTGAAGCGATCGGGCACGTACCCGATCTCGCGCGGGCGGCCGGTGACGCGACCGGTGGTGGGCCGGCTGACGCCGACCAGGATCCGCAGCAGCGTGGACTTGCCGGAGCCGTTGCCGCCCGTGACGGCGACGACCTCGCCGGGGGCGATCCGCAGGTCCACGTCGCGCAGGACCCACCCCGCGGTGCCGTACCGCTTTCCGACCGCCTCGCAGTGCAACAAGTCCGTCTCCCCTCCGGCGAGTTCGCCCGGCCCGCACCCAGTCCGCGCTCAGTCCGCGCCCGGCCGGCGCCGCTGGGCGCCGCACCCCGCGTCCGGCCTGCGCCGGCCCCCTTCCGGCACCCTACTGGGCTGCGGAGGACAGGCGGACCGGAGGGCCCGCCCCTCGCCGCGTACGCACTCCGCCGCCGGGGCGCCACCGGGACTGGGGCGGGTGGCTGAGGGTTGGGTCCGTTCGGTCCAGCGGCGCGGCGGTCGGCGCGCGGCCGGTCGGCCGCGCGCATACGGTCGGGAGCGCTCCCCCACGGCCTCGTGGAGCGCCGCTCCGGGGCCGTCCGGCCCGGGCTCCGGGTCCGTCCGGCCCAGGAGGAGGCACCCGGGGTGGCCGCCCGAGAGGTCCTGGCCCCGAGAAGCCCGGAGATGTCCCGGCCCGGAGAACCCAGGCCCCAGAGAAGCCCAGAGAGGCGCCTCGACGATGACGAATCCACGACGACGGCCGTCCCCCGCCCTCCGCAGCCGTACCGGGCGGACGGCCGCGGCGGCGGTGGGCGTGGCCGGCCTACTGGCCGGCGCCGGCTGCTCCGGCGGTGCCGCGCCCGGTACGGCGGCCACGGGGGCGGCCACGGCCGTGCCCGCCGCGCTCAGCCCCTCACCGACCGTCTCCCCCACCGGATTCCCCACCGGCTCGCCGACGTTCTCCCCGTCCGTCCCGGGCTCGTCCTCGGCCCCGGGCACCGTGGCCCAGCTCACCCCTGCCGTCACGGCCCGGCTGGACGCCGCGGTGCAGCGGGTGCTGAACCAGGCCTCCGTCCCCGGGGTGATGGTCGCGCTCACCACCCCCCAGGACAGCTACGTCAGGGCCTTCGGGGTCTCGGACAAGATCGCGGGCATCCCGATGGTGACCGGCCTGAACATGCGGATCGGCAGCGAGACCAAGACCTTCACCGTCACCGGGGTGCTGCGGCTGGTCGATCAGGGCCGGGTCGGCCTGGACGACCCGATCTCCAGGTACGTCCCGGAGGTGCCCGGCGGGGACGCGATCACCCTGCGCCAGCTCGCGAACATGCGCAGCGGCCTCTTCCCGTACACCTCGGACCAGGGGTTCGTGCAGGCCCTGCTCGCCGACCCACACCGGGAGTTCACGCCGCAGCAGTTGCTCTCCTACGCCTTCGCGCACCCGGCGAACTTCCCGCCGGGCACGGACTTCGAGTACTCCAACACCAACACCGTCCTGCTCGGCCTGGTGGTGGAGAAGGTCTCGGGGCAGCCGCTCGGCACCTTCCTGAAGCAGCAGGTGTTCGAGCCCGCCGATCTGGGCCGGACGGTCTTCCCGGTCGACGCGTCGTTCCCCCAGCCGCACGCCCGCGGCTACACCAACCAGACGCAGAGCGGCGCGATCGAGGACGCCACCGACTGGAACCCGTCCTGGGCCTGGGCGGCGGGGGCGATGATCTCGGACCTCCCCGACCTGCAGAAGTGGGCGAAGGTGCTGGCGACGGGCACGCTGCTGAAGCCGGCGACCCAGGCCGAGCGGCTGCAGACGCCGCCGTCGGGCGATCCGGGCCTCGGCTACGGGCTGGGGGTGTTCGTGAACCACGGCTGGATCGGGCACAACGGTTCGCTGCCGGGCTACCAGTGCGTGGCGGTCTACCTGCCGTCGGCGCAGGCGACGCTGGTGGTGCTGCTGAACACCGACATCCCGTACCAGGGTTCGGCGCCCTCGACGCTGTTCGCGAAGGCGATCACCGAGATCGTCTCGCCGGGGAACGTGTACTCGCTGCCCGTCGCGCCATCGAGCGGGTCGCCGTCCGCCTCGGCCTCCGGCCCGGCGCTCGCGGAGACCTGACGGCGCGATCCCGGCCCGGTCTCCGCTGCGGGGTCCGGGCCGGTCGCGTCGGAGGGCCCGGGCGGGGCGCGCGGCGCGGGCAGGGCGGGCGGGCCCGTCGGGGCCGTCAGCCGCCGAGGACGCGTGCCAGGTCGTAGGAGACGGGCTCCTCCAGCTGTGCGTACGTGCAGCTCTCCGGCGTCCGGTCGGGGCGCCAGCGGCGGAACTGCGCGGTGTGCCGGAACCGGGTGCCCTCCATGTGGTCGTAGGCCACCTCGACCACCCGCTCCGGGCGCAGCGGCACCCAGGAGAGGTCCTTGCCGCCGGTCCACCGGCTGACCGCGCCGGGCAGCCGGGCGTCGGCGTGGGCGGCCTCGTCGGCCCACGCGCCCCAGGGGTGGCCGGTGGCGTCGTCCATCCGCAACGGGGCCAGCTCCTCGGCGAGTTCGCGGCGGCGGGCCATCGAGAAGGCGGCGCAGACGCCGACGTGCTGGAGCCGCCCCTCGGCGTCGTTGATGCCGAGCAGCAGGGAGCCGACGACCGGGCCGCTCTTGTGCTCGCGGTAGCCGGCGACCACGCAGTCGGCGGTCCGCTCGTGCTTGATCTTGAACATGGTGCGCTCGCCCGGGCGGTAGGGCTGGTCGAGCGGTTTGGCGACCACGCCGTCGAGGCCGGCCCCCTCGTACTCGGCGAACCAGCTCTGCGCCAGGTCGCGGTCGGTGGAGGCGGGGGCGGTGAAGACCGGATCGGAGGCACCGGCCAGGGCCTCCTCCAGGGCGGCGCGGCGGGCCGAGAGCGGTTCGTCGAGCAGGGACCGGTCACCGAGGGCGAGCAGGTCGAAGGCGACGAAGGAGGCGGGGGTGCGCTCGGCGAGCATCCGCACCCGGCTGGCGGCGGGGTGGATCCGCTCCAGCAGTTCCTCGAAGCGCAGCCGGCCGTCACGGGCGATGACCACCTCCCCGTCCAGGACGCAGCTGGGCGGCAGCTCGCGCTGCAGGGCCTCGACCAGCTCGGGGAAGTACCGGGTCAGCGGCTTGCCGGTGCGGCTGCCGAGCTCCACCTCGGCGCCGTCGCGGAAGACGATGGTGCGGAAGCCGTCCCATTTGGCCTCGTACTGCATCCCGGGCGGGATCTTGGCCACCGACTTCGCGAGCATCGGTGCCACCGGCGGCATCACGGGCAGGTCCATGGCTCCGATCCTCGCGCCAACCGTTCCGGGGCGCGCGTCGGGCCGGGCGTCGGGCCGGGCGTCGGGCCGGGCGTCGGGGCGCGCGTCGGGCCGGGCGTCGGGGCGCGCGTCGGGGCGCGCGTCGGGGCGCGCGTCGGGCCGGGCGCGCTTAGCGTGAAGGACATGGGATCGGGATCGGCCGTGGAACTGGATGTCGCCGGGCGCAGCGTCCGGCTGTCGAATCCGGACAAGGTGTACTACCCGGAGCGCGGGTTCACGAAGATGGACGTCGCGCAGTACTACCTTTCGGTCGCCGACGGGGTGCTGCGCGGTCTGCGGGACCGGCCGACCACGCTGCAGCGGTTCCCGGACGGGGTGGAGGGCGAGTTCTTCTACCAGAAGCGCGCGCCGAAGGGCCTGCCCGAGTGGCTGCCGACGGCGCGGATCAGCTTCCCGAGCGGCCGCTCGGCGGACGAGATCTGCCCGACGGAGCCGGCCGCGGTGCTCTGGGCGGCCAACCTGGGCTGCCTGACCTTCCACCCCTGGCCGGTGCGGCGGTCGGACACCGACCATCTGGACGAGCTGCGGATCGACCTCGATCCGCAGCCGGGGACCGACTTCCACGACGCGGTGCGGGCTGCACACGAGCTGCGGGCGCTGCTGGAGGAGTTCGGGCTGCGCGGCTGGCCGAAGACCTCGGGCGGCCGCGGCCTGCACGTCTACGTGCCGCTGGAGCCGCGGTGGACGTTCACCGACGGTCGGCACGCGGTGATCGCGCTGGGGCGGGTGCTGGAGCAGCGGCTGCCGGGCCGGGTCACCACGGCGTGGTGGAAGGAGGAGCGCGGCGAGCGGATCTTCGTGGACTACAACCAGATGGCCCGGGACCGGACCATCGCGTCCGCGTACTCGCTCCGCGCCCGCCCGCGGGCGACGGCCTCGGCGCCGCTGCGCTGGGAGGAGCTGGGCGACGCCGCGCCGGAGGACTTCGACCTGCGGACACTGCCCGCCCGCTTCGCCGAGGTCGGCGACCTGCAGGCGGAGATGGACGACCAGGCGTTCCGGTTGGACGGGCTGCTGGAGCTGTACGAGCGGCAGCTGCGGGACGAGGGGCTGGGCGAGCTGCCGTACCCGCCGGACCATCCGAAGGCGGCGGGCGAGCCGCGGCGCGTGCAGCCCAGCCGGGCGCGGAAATCCTGATCGCTCGCGCCGGGGCCACCGCTTAGGCTGGCGGCTTTCGGTCATGCCGCCGGACGCACTGCGGTTCTGTGCGGGGCGGGTGTGCGGGGCGGAGGGGTTCGGGTGGGAGTGCACGGGGCGTCGGCGGCGGAGACCGCGGTGCCGGCGGCGGTGGCAGCGGTGCCGGCGGACGTGCGGGCACGGCTGGCAGTGCGGTTCGGGGCGTCGGCGGAGGCCTGGTGCGATGCACTGCCGGGCCTGGTCGCGGAGCTGGCCCGGCGCTGGGGCCTGGTGGTCCGCGCGGCTGGCGGAGGCGGGACGGCCCGGGTGTTCCGCTGCACGCGCGGGGACGGGTTCGGGGACGGCGGGGACGGACCCGGCGAGGACCGGGACGGCGGGGAGAGCGTCTGGCTGAAGCTGACGCCCGACCCCGAGGTGGCCCGGCAGGAGGCGGTGGCGCTCCGGGCGTGGGCCGGACTGCCTTCGGTGGTACGGGTGTTGGAGGACGACCCGACCGCGGGCGCCCTGCTGCTGGCCGGCGTGCGGCCCGGGACGACGCTGCGGCAGCGGGCGTGGCACCCGGAGGAGGTGACGCCACTGCTCGGCGCTCTGCGGTCGGTGCCGGTGGGCGGGCTCGCACTGGGGACGCTGGCGGAGCGCGTGGAGTTCCTGTTCGACCTCACCGAGCGGCGGGTGTCGGGCGGGGCGCCGGCCGGGACCACGGACGGGGCGCCGGGGACGGCGGTGGCCGCGGCCGTCGGCCGGGCTCGGGCGCTCGCCGTGGAGCTGACCGAGGGCGGCCCGTCGGCACTCGTCCACGGCGACCTGCACCCGGGCAACGTCCTGGACGGCCCGGCCGGGCCGGTCGCCATCGACCCCCGGCCGTCGCTCGGGGATCCGGACTTCGACCTGGTGGACTGGGCGATCGACGGAGTCACCGACCGGCCCGCTCTGGAGCGGCGGATCGCCGCCCTCGCGGCAGGGGTGCCGGGCTCGGACCCGGAGCGCGTGCTCGCCTGGTGCCGGGTGGGCGCGGTGATGGTCGCCGCCCCGCGCGCCGCAGCCGGCCGGCGGGACGCGGAGACGGCGTTCCTGCTGGAGCTGGCCGGGCTCTGAGCGGGACCGGCCTTCGGCACGGGGCCGGGGCGGGTGCCCCGGCCCCGGCCTCTGCTCAGGCCGGGTGCGCCCCGGCCGGAGCGAGCGCGGCGATCGTCCGCACGGCGTCCGCGATCTGAGCGTCCGTCAAGTCGCCTCGGGCGGTGAGGCGCAGGCGCGAGACGCCGTCCGGGACGGACGGCGGACGGAAGCAGCCGACGGCGAGTCCGGCCCGGCGGCAGTCGGCGGCCCAGGCGACGGCGGCCTCGGGGCCGGGGGCGCGCACCGAGACGACCGCCGCGTCCGGCGTGGAGGCCTGCAGGCCGGCGGCGGTGAGCCGGTCGGCGAGGCTGCGGGCGACCTCGCGGGCGCGTTCGGCGCGGTGCGGCTCGGCACGCAGCAGGCGCAGCGCGCCGAGGGCGGCGCCGGCGGCGGCGGGGGCGAGGCCGGTGTCGAAGATGAAGGTGCGGGCGGTCTCGACGAGGTGGCGGACGACCCGGCGCGGGCCGAGCACCGCGCCGCCCTGGGATCCGAGCGACTTGGAGAGGGTGACGGTGGCGACGGTGTCCGGCTCGCCGGCGAGCCCGGCGGCGGCCAGGGCGCCGGAGCCGCCGGGGCCGAGGACGCCGAGTCCGTGCGCGTCGTCGACCAGCAGGGCGGCACCGTGGGCGCGGACGGCGGCAGAGAGTTCGGGCAGGCGGGCGGCGTTGCCGTCGACGGAGAAGACCGAGTCGGTGACCACCAGGGCACGCGGGTGGGTGCGTCCGGCGAGGGCGGCGCGGACGGCGTCGGGGTCGCTGTGGGGCGCGCGGTGGACGTCGCCGCGGGCGAGCCGGCAGCCGTCGATCAGCGAGGCGTGGTTGTAGGCGTCGGAGACGATCAGGGTGTCGGGGTCGGTCAGCGCGGTGAGCGCGGCCAGGTTGGCGGTGTAGCCGGAGGAGAACACCAGGGCCGCCTCCACTCCGCAGAACTCGGCCAGTTCGTCCTCAAGTTCGGTGTGCAGGGCGGTGGTGCCGGTGACCAGGCGGGAGCCGGTGGCGCCGCCACCCCAGCGCAGGGCGGCGTCGGCGGCGGCCCGGGTGACGACGGGGTGGCGGGTGAGCCCGAGGTAGTCGTTGCCGGCGAGGTCGATCACCGGGTCGTCGGCGGGACGGCTGCGCAGCGTACGGGTGAGGCCGGCGCGGGCGCGCAGCTCGGCCGTCTCGTCGAGCCAGTCGAAGACGGCGCCCGGGGCGGGGGCCTCCTCCGGGGTGGCCGCGGGGACGAGGGCGGACGGTTCGGGCGCGGTGCGGTGGGCCATGGTCGGCACTCTGGCACGTCGGGCGCGGCGCGGGCAATGTGCGTCGCGGCACACGGTCGACTCCGAGTTCACCGCTCATTCACTTGAAATACACCTTGGCAGAGCTGTCGATTCATTTGCAGAACCAATGTTCTGCAAAGAACCTAAAGGAATTCCCAAGGATTTTCAGTCATCTGTTCGATCCGGTTACGCTCCCTCAGCGATCAGTAATGGGGGGAACGCACGTGGCAGACCTTGAATTCGAACGCCGGATGAATCCCTGGCTCTTCGACAGTTCGGGAAACCTGACGGAACAGGCTAGGAAACAGTTCCCGGACCTCGCCGCGGCGGCCGCCGGGAACACGGCACCGGTCACCCTGCCGCCGGCCGGCGGCGGGCAGAGCGTCAAGGCCAATCCCGGCACCATCCGGCAGGCGGGGAACAACGCCACCGCCCTCCGGGACACCCTGCGCACCGAGTGCGGCCGGCCGTGGGAACACGTCAACAGCGCGGTGGCCTCGCTGATGGGGCTCGAACTCTGCGCCGGGCTGAACAACGCGTGGAGCGTGTGGTCCGGGCAGACCCAGACCCTGGGCGAGGCGCTCGGGACGATCGGGAAGAACCTGCAGGCCACCGCGCAGAACTACGAGGCCAACGAGGCCGCGATCCACAGCCAGTTCGCCCAGAAGCACGACTGAGCTCCGACCGCGGGCCCGCCTGAGCCCGGCCGGCACGACCAGGAACCACCCGGGGGGAAGACCAGATCACCATGGTGACGTACAGCCAGCTCCAGCACCTCGACCTCGCGAACCTCAACGCCGCAGCGGGCGACTTCGAGAGCATGGTCCGCAACTGGGACCTCTCGACCAAGATGCAGAACGAGGTGATCGGCCCCGTCCAGCAGTCCGGCTGGACCGGGCCAAGCTCCGAAGCCGCCGCCTCCTCACTGACCCGGACCAGGGACCAGATCCACGCCGCCTTCGAGGAGGCATCCGCCATCGCGCGCACCCTGCGCGAGGCGCACGACGAGCTCGCGGCGGCCAAGAAGGACCTGCAGACCGCCGTCCAGCACGCCACCGACCAGGGGCTCACCGTCGACGGCGAGGGCAGCGTGCACTGGCCTCCGGCCACCAATCCATCGGACCGGCACGACATCGACTTCGCGCGAGGGCAGGAAGCCAACGCCAAGATCGCGGCGGACGCGATCGGCAAGGCCCTGGAGCGTGCCACCGAGGCCGACAGCGCCGCCGCATCGGCGCTCGCCGGGGACACCGGCAGCGACTCCACCTCGTTCAACAGCAACCCGGTCGGCAGCCTCGCCGAGGCCGAGGCCAAGCAGGCCTCGCAGATCCTCAGCCTGGGCTCCAAGGCCACCGACGCCCAGCTCGCCCAGCTCCAGACGCTGCTCCAGCACCACTCCGGGGACTCGCGCTTCGCCGCCGCCTTCTACGGCGGGCAGGACCCGGCCGCCTTCCTCGCCTCCTACGGCGCGATGGCGCAGAGCGGCGACTTCTCCGACAGCGCGGCGCGCAAGGAGGCCATCAAGGGCATCCAGGACGGCCTGGGCCGCACCCTGGCCACCGCCACCGACAGCCACAAGCAGCCGCACGTCTCCGACGACTGGGAGCAGCGGCTGCGCAAGGCCGGCGCCACCCAGGTCCCGCTGGACCCGAAGGCCAACCCGGCCTCCAGCCCGTACGGGTACCAGATCCTCGGCAACATCCTGCGGCACGGCGACTACGACGCCCACTTCATCAACCCGATCGCCGAGCACGTCACCCAGCTCACCAACGAGAACCCTGGCCGCTGGGACGCGGTCGCCGCGATGCACGGCGCGCCGTTCCAGGAGTTCCAGTTCACCGGCGTCACGGACGAGAAGGGCAACGTCCACGGCTTCAACCCGATGTCGTCGGTGCTGGAGGCACTCGGCCACAGCCCCGAGGCGGCGACCAAGTTCTTCACCGACCCGCCGACCACGTACAACCCGGACGGCTCGGTGAAGAGCCACGGCGGCGAGAACAAGTACTTCGACATGCTCACCGACAGCGGCCAGCGCTCGCTGCTGCGCGACATGCCGTACCCGCTGCGCCCCAACCCGGGCACCGCGGACGCCTTCGAGGTGGGCGCCCTGGGCCACGCCCTGGAGGCGGCGTCGACCGGACGCGCGTACGACGACGAGAAGGGCGAGCTGCCGCCGCACACCAAGGAGATGGGCGAGGTGATGAAGCAGGCCGTCCACAAGTTCGGCGACAAGGACGCCGCCGGCCTGCTGTACGGCGACGACGCGCTGTTCGGTGAACTCAACGGCAGCCTTGCCCACATGACCGGCGCCTACATGGGAGACGTGCAGCACGCCGTCGACGGCTCGACCGTCAAGCTCCCGATCTCGGGTGTCCCCACCGAGCTCGGCAAGGAGGACGTGCAACGGCTTGTCGTCACGCTCGGTCGGAACCCCGACGCCTATGCCTCGATCGCCACGGCACAGCAGGCGTACACCACAGCAGCGATCAACGACGTGATCGTTCACCGGGCCGACCACGGCGATCTGACCGCCGCCATCCAGAACGTCGCCAGGCCCGGCGGAGAGATCACCGGCCTGCTGACCAGCGCGATGGTCGACGAGGTCTACACCAAGCACGCCGCCGAGGACGCCGAGTACAACGAGGCCGTCGCCACGAAGCGCGAGTGGGCGGGCACGATCTGGGAGATGACCGGCGGCAAGATCCTTGAGGAGCGCGCACCGGTCGCCGGCCCGATGGCGAACGAGGTCGTCAACAAGATCATGGACGGCGTCGCGGACAGCTACCACGTGGATTCCAAGAACCAGGCCAGCAACGAGGCCCTGGAGGCCTACAACAAGGCCGTCACCGGCGCCCAGGGCTCCGTCGAGCAGGCCATCCGCGACGCTGCCGGCAGGGAAGGCATGGACCAGAAGTACATCAACGACCTCGCCCCCAGCGCAGCCGGCAAGATCAAGGACGGCTACGACAGTGGCCGCAGCACCTACGGGGTGATCCAGCATGCCTGACGAGACCCACTCGACCACTTCTCCGGCCCGCAGCAAGGTCCGTCCGTGGCAGATCAGCACGGCGTCCGCCCTCGTGCTCGTGCTGGCTGTCGCCGGCCTCTGGCAGTGGAAGCCGTGGCAGTCGGTGGACCTGCCGGCCAGCAGTTGCTGGGGACTGCTCACCCGGGACCAGGTCCGCCCGTTGGTCGGGGACGACGGGAAGGGCACCGAGTGGTCCACCGGAGGCGACCTGTCCGCGCGGACCCCTGACGTGACCTGCGCGATTGCCTGGCAGCCCAAGGGTGGCGTGGCCGCTGTGGAGGTCAAGGTACGGCAGGAGAACGAGAGCAGTCACCGGTCCGTCGTGGAAGAACTGACCAGGAAGTCCACCAGCGGTGAGGCCAAGCCGCTCCGGTTCGGCGACGGAACCGAAGCCTGGCTGCGCCTCGGCTTCTTCCCGACCGTCCTGATCCGGTGCGACAGCCACCACCAGGCACAGCCCGACGCCGTCTACCGCAGGATCGAGGTCAGCGGTGACCTCACCCTGTCGGACCTGTCGGACCAGAAGCGGGCACAAGCCTTCGTGGACCTCGCCCACCGGACCGCCAAGGAGATCGTCCGCCAAGAGGGCTGCACCGACGTGCACCTGGCCGACCAGGCACCCACGGTCCCGGGACCCTGACCATGGCTGACGAGACTGATTCGCCGGCCACCGAGGGCATCGCCCAGGCCGCCTTTGCGGAGGTCGAGGCTCGGCAGGCGCGGCGGCGGTGGCTGGTGGCCTCCGTGGGGCTGCCCGTGGCGGTCGCGGTCGGGGTGAGCCTCTGGGTGTGGAAGCCGTGGCAGTCGGCCGACCTGCCGGAGTCGGCCTGCTGGTCGACGGTGACGCGGGCCGATCTGGAGCCCGCCGCCGGGGACGACGGCAAGGCGGTCGTCGACGAGAAGGGGGATCCGGCGGGCGGGAAGCAGGTGCCCTGGTGCGGCGTCCACTGGGACACCTGGCACGGCAGGACGCTGCTGAGCATCGGCGTGGAGCGGCCCGACCGGGCGGCCTTCGACGCCGCCCGGCTCGGCGGGCCTGCCCAGGCCGGCCAGGGCGACCACCCTCCCCGGTCGCTGGCGCTGGGCCAGGGCATCACCGGCTGGATCCACCCGGACGCGAGCGTCGACCTGCTGTACCAGTGCGACTATCCGGGCCACGCCGAGGACCACTTCCGCCGAGTGCGGGTCGTCGGCACCACCGACTCGGGTTCAGGGGTGGACTCCCTGCGGGCCTCGCACGTCGGCATCGCCTGGCGAACGGCCCAGAAGGCGATCGCCGGCGAGCACTGCCAGCGCCTCGGTCTGGTGGACGCCCCGCCCGCCGTCCCCGCGCGGTAGTGCGCCCGGCCCCGGCCCCGGTGCCTCCGGGGCCGGGGCCGGGGCCGGTAAGGGGCGGGCTTTGCCCGGGGCGGCGGCGAGCAGGCAAGATAGCCGGGTGACCCTCCTTGACCTGATGCCGAAGCCCGCCACTCCCGACGCTCTCTTCGAGACGTTCGCCGCCTGGGCGGAGGAGCGCGGGATCACGCTGTACCCGGCGCAGGAGGAGGCGCTGATCGAGCTGGTGTCGGGGAACAACGTGATCCTCGCGACGCCGACCGGCTCGGGCAAGAGCCTGGTGGCGGCCGGCGCCCACTTCGCGGCGCTGGCCGAGGGCAAGCGGACGTTCTACACCGCGCCGATCAAGGCCCTGGTGTCGGAGAAGTTCTTCGACCTCTGCAAGGTGTTCGGCACCGAGCAGGTCGGGATGATGACCGGCGACGCCAGCGTCAACCCGACCGCGCCGATCATCTGCTGCACCGCCGAGGTGCTGGCGCAGATCGCGCTGCGGGACGGGCACCGGGCCGACATCGGCCAGGTGGTGATGGACGAGTTCCACTTCTACGCCGAGCCGGACCGCGGCTGGGCCTGGCAGATCCCGCTGCTCGAACTGCCGCAGGCGCAGTTCCTGCTGATGTCCGCCACGCTCGGCGACGTCCGCCGCTTCGAGGAGGACCTCGCCCGTCGCACCGGGCGGGGCACCACCGTGGTGCGCTCCGCGACCCGGCCGGTCCCGCTGTTCTACGAGTACCGGCGCACCACCCTGCACGACACCCTGGAAGAGCTGCTGAAGACGGGTCAGGCGCCCGTCTACGTGGTGCACTTCACGCAGAAGGAGGCGGTCGAGCGGGCGCAGTCGCTGATGAGTATCAACATGTGCTCGAAGGCGGAGAAGGACGCCATCGCCGACCTGATCGGCAACTTCCGCTTCACCACCAAGTTCGGCCGCAACCTCTCCCGGTTCGTGCGCCACGGCATCGGCGTGCACCACGCCGGCATGCTGCCCAAGTACCGGCGGCTGGTCGAACGGCTCGCCCAGGCGGGCCTGTTGAAGGTGATCTGCGGCACCGACACGCTCGGCGTGGGCGTCAACGTGCCGATCCGCACGGTGCTGTTCACCGCACTGTCCAAGTACGACGGCACCCGGGTGCGCATCCTGCGCGCCCGAGAGTTCCACCAGATCGCCGGCCGGGCCGGCCGGGCCGGCTTCGACACCGTGGGCCAGGTCGTCGCGCAGGCGCCGGAGCACGTGATCGAGAACGACAAGGCCGTCGCCAAGGCCGGCGACGACCCGAAGAAGAAGCGCAAGATCGTCCGCAAGAAGGCGCCGGAGGGCTTCGTCGGCTGGTCCGAGGAGACCTTCGAGCGGCTGATCGCCGCCGACCCGGAGCCGCTGGTCTCCCGGTTCAAGGTCAGCCACGCGATGCTGCTCTCGGTGATCGGGCGGCCTGGCAACGCCTTCGAGGCGATGCGCAAGCTCCTGACCGACAACCACGAGGACCGCGCCGCCCAGCGCCGGCACATCCGCTCCACGATCGCCATCTACCGCTCGCTGCTGGAGGGCGGCATCGTCGAGCGGCTGCCGGAGCCGGACGCCGAGGGCCGGGTCGTCCGGCTCACCCTGGACCTGCAGGAGAACTTCGCGCTCAACCAGCCGCTCTCCACCTTCGCGCTGGCCGCGTTCGAGCTGCTCGACCCGGCCTCGCCCTCGTACGCGATGGACGTGGTGTCGGTGGTCGAGGCGACGCTCGACGACCCGCGCCAGATCCTCGCCTCACAGCAGAACAAGGCGCGCGGCGAGGCCATCGGCGAGATGAAGCGCGACGGCATCGAGTACGAGGAGCGGATGGAGCGGCTCCAGGAGATCACCTACCCGAAGCCGCTGGAGGAGCTGCTCACCCACGCCTACGAGGTGTACCGACGGGCGCACCCGTGGATCGGCGACCACCAGCTGCAGCCGAAGTCCGTGGTCCGCGACCTGTACGAGCGGGCGATGACGTTCTCCGACTACGTCGGCTTCTACGAGCTGGCGCGCACCGAGGGCATCGTGCTGCGCTACCTGGCGGGCGCGTACAAGGCGCTGGAGCAGACCGTCCCCGACGACATCAAGACCGACGACCTCAAGGACGTCATCGCCTGGCTGGGCGAGCTGGTCCGCCAGGTCGACTCCAGCCTGCTGGACGAGTGGGAGCAGCTGGCCAACCCGACCGATCCGCAGGCCGCCGAGGTGACGCTGGACGACAAGCCGGCGCCGGTGACGGCCAACGCCCGGGCGTTCCGGGTGCTGGTGCGCAACGAGATGTTCCGCCGGGTCGAGCTCTGTGCGCTGGAGCACTACAAGGAGCTCGCGGAGCTGGACGGCGAGTACGGCTGGGACGCGGACCGCTGGGCGGACGCGATGGACGGGTACTGGGAGGAGTACGACGACCTCGGTACCGGTCCGGACGCGCGCGGCCCGAAGATGCTGATCATCGAGGAGGAGGACTCCGCCTGGCGGGTCCGGCAGATCTTCGACGACCCGGAGGGCGACCACGACTGGGGCATCAGCGCCGAGGTCGACCTGTACGGCTCGGACGAGGAGGGCCGCGCGGTCCTGCGGGTCACGGCGGTCGACCGGCTGGGCGGCTGAGGTCCCGTCCGCGGGTGGTGCCGGCGAGGCGGTGTCCGTCCGCCCGTCGGCGCGCAGGACCGTTTGCCGCGCAGGACCGCTTCCCGCGCAGGACGGTGAGGGTGCGAGAACGGCGGGGCCCACCGGGTGGTGGGCCCCGCCGTCTGCGTCCCGAAGGGCGCCGGAGGTCCGGGCCGGGGCACCGGCACCGCTTCGGCGCCGCCCCGGGCGCCTACATCCAGGCGAACGGCGAGCCGGCGGCGTAGGAGACCGCCCGGGTGGCCTCGTCGAGGATCTGCTCCGGGCTCGCCGCCGCGGTGGGCGGGACGGTGAGCGGCGTGGCGGAGCCCGTACCGGTGCCGGAGGCCGGCGCCGAGGGGGTGTGCGCCTCGGGCAGCCGGGAGCTGGTGACGGTCACGTGCCGGCCGACGGCCTCGATGCGCCCCTCCGTGCCGCGCTGGGCGGCGCCGGCGGCCGGCGGACGGGCCGTGGTGGCGTCGGGGAGGATGAAGGCCAGCGCGCCGGGCTTGGCCCGCAGCGCGTCGGCGGCCTTGGCGGCCCCGGCCTGGTCGGCGAAGCGCAGCACGGTGACGCTGCTGAGCACCGGCTTCTCCTGCCCGGCGAAGCTGACGGTCAGGTAGCCCTGGCACCCGGTCTCGCGCAGCACGTCCTGGGTGCGGTCCTGGAGCGCCTCGGTGCAGTTCTCGCCCTGGCGGACGCCGGAGCGCTTGCCCTTGTAGCCGCCGGACTCCACCAGCCGCTGGGCGGGGAAGAGGGTGTCGACGTCGAGGCCCTCGGGGTCGGCGACGGTGCGCGGCGCCGGCGTGCCGACGACCGGCGGGGTCTTGGTGGCGTCCTTGCTGTTGGGGCCGAGCCCGGGTATGTAGTCGCCGGGCGTCGGGCGGGTGATGATCCAGCCGCCGGCCGCCACCACCCCCACCACCACGACCCACCCCACCGCACGCCGCGCGATGCTCCTCCTGGGCCGCCGGTACGTCCCGGACGGCAGGTGGTCGATTCCGTGGTCTCCCGATGACAGGTCTCCCGAGGACGGGGTGCGCTCCCCCTGCGTGGTCATGGCCGAGATTCTATGCAGGTCACAGGTGTCGCAGATCACGGGGTGGGCGGTCTGCGGCCGAATCTGACTACCGGTCGGTAACCGCAGCGGGCCGGGGAGTGACGTGCGCCACTACCGTGAGCGGCGACACTGTGACAACTCGCACATCCTCCCGGGGATCTTCTGGCGGGTTTCCTCTGGCGTCGCCCGTCGGCCACCAGGCAGGATCAGGCCCATGGATCTGCTCGATACCCTCACCGCCAAGGGCCTGCGCGGGGAAGCCCCCACCCGCGAGGAGGCGCTCGCCGTTCTCGCCACCACCGACGACGAGCTGCTGGACGTGGTCGCGGCCGCCGGTCGGGTGCGCCGGCGGTGGTTCGGCCGCCGGGTGAAGCTCAACTACCTGGTGAACCTGAAGAGCGGCCTCTGCCCGGAGGACTGCTCCTACTGTTCGCAGCGGCTGGGCTCGAAGGCCGAGATCCTCAAGTACACCTGGCTCAAGCCGGACCAGGCCGCCGAGGCGGCGAAGGCGGGCGTCGCGGGTGGCGCCAAGCGGGTCTGCCTGGTGGCCAGCGGCCGCGGGCCGACGGACCGTGACATCGACCGGGTGGCCGACACCATCTCGGCGATCAAGGAGGCCGACCCGGCCGTCGAGATCTGCGCCTGCCTGGGCCTGCTCTCCGACAACCAGGCGGAGCGGCTGAAGGCGGCCGGCGCCGACGCGTACAACCACAACCTGAACACCTCCGAGGGCACCTACGGCGACATCGCCACCACCCACACCTACGCGGACCGGGTGGACACCGTGCAAAAGGCGCACGGCGCCGGCCTCTCGGCCTGCTCCGGCCTGATCGCGGGCATGGGCGAGAGCGACGAGGACCTGGTCGACGTGGTCTTCGCGCTGCGCGAGCTGGGCTCGGACTCGGTGCCGGTCAACTTCCTCATCCCGTTCGAGGGCACGCCGCTGGCGAAGGAGTGGAACCTCACCCCGCAGCGCTGCCTGCGCATCCTGGCGATGGTCCGCTTCGTCAATCCGGACACCGAGGTGCGCATCGCCGGCGGCCGCGAGGTCCACCTGCGCACCATGCAGCCGCTGGGCCTGCACCTCGCCAACTCGATCTTCCTGGGCGACTACCTGACCAGCGAGGGCCAGGCCGGTCAGGCCGACCTCGACATGATCAAGGATGCGGGCTTCGAGGTCGAGGGCGCCGGCGAGGCCACCCTGCCGCGCCACCGCGCCGACATCGCGGCCGCTGCCGCGGCCGGCGGCGCGTGCGGGACGGCCGGCGGCGGCTGCGGCCCGTGCGGCGGGCACGGCGAGGAGCCGGCCGGCGGCCCGGCCGACACGGCGGCCGAGGCCCCGGGCGGGCACGGCTGCGGTCCCTGCGGCGGCCACCGTGCGGAACCGGCGCGCAACGAGGCGCCGGCCGAGGTCCCGGCGGACGGCGAGGCGGCTACCGAGGCCGCGAACGGCGAGCTGCGCAGCGACCTGGTCCGGGTCCGCCGCCGCGGCGCCGGCACCGAGCTGGCGCCGAACGCCTGATCGCCGTACCGGAACCGCACCGGAACCGCACCGGAACCGCACCGGAACCGCAGCCGCAGCCGCAGCCGCACGGGAACCCGAGGAACTCCACCGTCATGACCCACCTGTCCACCGATGACCTGCTCGCCCTCGACCGGGCGCACGTCTGGCACCCGTACGGTCCGATGCCCGGCACCGTCACCCCGTACGTGGTCGAGTCCGCGTCCGGGGTGCGGCTCCGGCTCGCCCAACCGGTCGCGGGCAGAACGGAGTTGGTCGACGGCATGTCGTCCTGGTGGGCGGCGGTGCACGGCTACGGACACCCCGTACTGGATGCGGCGGTACGCGACCAGCTCGGCCGAATGAGCCACGTGATGTTCGGCGGGCTCACCCACGAGCCCGCCGTCCGGCTGGCCGCCCGCCTGGTGGAGATCACCCCGGAGCCGCTGCAGCACGTCTTCCTCGCCGACTCCGGATCGGTCGCGGTCGAGGTCGCGATGAAGATGTGCCTGCAGTACTGGCAGTCCATCGGCCGCCCGGCCAAGCGCCGGCTGCTGACCTGGCGCGGCGGCTACCACGGGGACACCTTCCACCCGATGTCGGTCTGCGACCCCGAGGGCGGCATGCACCACCTCTGGGGCGGGGTGCTGCCCGGCCAGCTGTTCGCGCCGGAGCCGCCGGCCGGCTTCGACGCTCCGCCGGACGAGGAGTACGCGGCGCAGTTCGACGCGCTGATGGCGCGCCACGCCGACGAGTTGGCGGCCGTGATCGTCGAGCCGGTGGTCCAGGGCGCTGGCGGGATGCGCTTCCACTCGCCGGCCTACCTGCGGATGCTGCGCGAACTCTGCGACCGGCACGGCGTGCTGCTGGTGTTCGACGAGATCGCCACCGGGTTCGGCCGCAGCGGCGCGCTGTTCGCGGCCGACCACGCGGGCGTCTCGCCGGACGTGATGTGCCTCGGCAAGTCGCTGACCGGCGGCTACCTGACCATGGCGGCGGCGCTCTGCACGAGCCGGATCGCGGACGGGATCAGCCGCGGCGAGATGCCGGTGCTGGCGCACGGGCCGACGTTCATGGGCAACCCGCTGGCCGCGGCCGTCGCCAACGCCTCGATCGACCTGCTGCTCGGACAGGACTGGCAGGTCGAGGTGAAGCGGATCGAGACCGGCCTGCGGACCGGCCTGGCCGGTGCGGCGGAGCTGCCGGGCGTGCGGGACGTGCGCGTCCTGGGCGCCATCGGGGTGGTGCAGTTGGACCACCCGGTGGACATGGTGGCGGCGACGGCGGCGGCGGCCCGGGAGGGCGTCTGGCTGCGGCCGTTCCGGGACCTGATCTACACCATGCCCCCGTACGTGACCGGGGACGAGGACGTGGCGCGGATCGCGGCCGCGGTGACAGCGGCGGCGGTGGCCGGATGAGCGCCCGGATCCTCTTCGTGACCGGGACGGGCACCGAGGTCGGCAAGACGGTGGCGACCGCCGCCGTGGCCGCGGCGGCGGTCCGCGCGGGCCGGCGGGTCGCGGTGCTCAAGCCCGGGCAGACCGGCATCGGACCGGACGAGCCGGGGGACGTCGACGAGGTGGCCCGGCTGGTCGGTGCCCCGCTCTCCGGTGCCGGGTCGGTCGGTGCCGGGGCGGCCGGTGCCGGGTCGGTCGGCTCCGAGCCGAACGGCGCTCCGCTGACCACGCGCGAACTCGTGCGCTACCCCGAGCCGTTGGCCCCGGACACCGCCGCCCGGCGGTCGGGCCGGCCGTACCTGTCGCCGGAGCGGGCCGCGGCGGCGGTCGCCGAACTCGCCGAGGCGCACGACCTGGTGCTGGTCGAGGGCGCCGGCGGTCTGCTGGTCCGCTACGACGAGGAGGGCCGCACGCTCGCCGACCAGGCGGCCGCCGTACGGGAGCTCGGTCTCCCGGCGGAGGTGCTGCTGGTGGCGACGGCCGGCCTCGGCACCCTCAACACCACGGCGCTCACCGCCGAGGCGCTGGCCGCGCGCGGTCTGCCGCTGCTCGGCGTGGTCATCGGCGCCTGGCCCGACTCCCCCGGTCTCGCCGACCGCTGCAATCTGGCCGACCTGCCGAAGGCGGCCGGCGCACCGCTGCTCGGCGCCCTGCCCGAACGGGCGGCCGGCGCCGGGGACTTCACGGCGCTGGCGTACGCGGCGCTGGCCCCGGAGCTGCACGGCGGCTGGGACGCGGCGGAGTTCACCGCCGTGAACGCGCCCGCGTAGCGGCGCGGCCGCGCGCCGCGCCGCAACGGGACCGGAGCAGCAGGAGCGGGGCGCAGGAATCCGGGCCGGTGTCGCTCGAAGGAGTGAGAATCCACGTCCGGCCCGCCGCCGGCCCGGACGGGCTCAATACCGTACTCGGTATGACAGATGGCCTGACGCTAGACGAGGCCCTCCGGGCCCTCGCCGCGCTGGAAGCGGCGTGGAAGGACGACGACGAGGCACTGACCGCGCTGGCCGCCGGCGGCCCGGGTGAACGGGCGCTGCCGGCCCTGGTCGCGGCGTACGGGGAGCACGCCATCGACACCCTGATGGCGCTCGCCTTCGGGCTGCGCTCCAGCATGACCGACGAGGAACTGGAGGAGCTCACCGACGCGGTGAGCTCCAACATCGGCGCCCGGATGAGCGCCCTGCTGGCCCAGACCCTGTGTGCCTGGGGGGAGGCGGCCGCCGCCGACGACCTGGCGGTCACCAAGGTGATCGCCTGCACGGTCATCGACGCCATGCGGGCGGTGACGGAGGAGCCGAGCAAGACGGACGTGCTGCCGCTGCTGGCGACCTTCCGCACGTACGCGCTCAGCCACCCGTGAGCGGCTCCTGACCCTCCTCCGAGCGGCCCGGCGCGGTAGCGGCGGCCGGCCCGCGAACAGCCTCCCCCTCGCCAGGCTGATTTCGGCCAACCCCGTTGCGCGGCACCGTGTTTCGCCCCGTGAACAGTTGGTTGCACCGGTTGCCCCGCTCCGTGGGGCCTGCGCAGGATGGGCGTGTCCTCGCCGAGGGCCGGGCCACCGGGCCCGGCCGAGGGGCTGACAGGAGGCGATCGTTCGTCGTGCCCGCCAAGCAGATCCACCTCGCCACGATTCTTCCCGGCATCGGGGACCCGGTCGTCTGGTCCGACCCGAGGGCCGGCAGCCAGATCGACTTCGCGTCGTTCACCCATCTGGCACGCACCGCCGAACGGGGCAGGTTCGACTTCTTCTTCCTGGCCGAGGGCCTGCGGCTGCGCGAGCACAAGGGCGAGCTGTACGAGCAGGAGGTGGCCGGGCGGCCGGAGGCGCTCACCGTCCTCAGCGCCCTCGCGGCCGTCACGTCGAGGATCGGACTCGCCGCCACCGTCAACTCCACCTTCAACGAACCCTACGAGGTGGCACGGCGGTTGGCGTCGCTGGACCACCTGAGCGAGGGCCGGGCCGCCTGGAACGTGGTGACCAGCTGGGACGAGTTCACCGGGGAGAACTTCCGCCGCGGCGGCTTCCTGGCCGAATCGGACCGGTACACCCGTGCCACCGAATTCCTGCAGACCGCCCGTGAGTTGTGGGACAGCTGGGCGGACGGCGACGTGCTCGCCGACCAGGCGGACGGCCGCTTCCTCCGGCCCGCGGCCGGGCGGTTCACCCACACCGGCCGCCACTTCGACATCACCGGCCGGTTCAACACGCCGCGGCCCCCGCAGGGCCACCCGGTGATCATCCAGGCCGGCGAGTCCGCCCAGGGACGGGAGTTCGCCGCCGCCGACGCCGACGTGATCTTCAGCAAGTACGGCGAACTCGCCGAGGCTCAGGAGTTCTACCGCGACGTCAAGGGCCGGCTCGCCGCGTACGGCCGCTCCCCCGAGCAGTTGAAGATCCTGCCCTACGTCACGTTCGTGCTCGGCGACACCACCGAGGAGGCGCACGAGCAGGCGGCCGAGTTCCGCCGGCAGCGGATCAGCCCGCAGAAGGCCATCTCCTACCTGGAGGCGTTCTGGGGCCGCGACCTCTCCGGCTACGACCCGGACGGCCCGCTGCCCGAGATCGACCCGGATCCGGACAACCTGCTGCTCCAGGGGCACTCGATCTTCCGGGTCGACCGGGCCGGGACGGTACGGAAGTGGCGCACGTTGGCGAGCGAACGCGGGCTGAGCATCCGCGAGTTGGTCACCGAGGTCACCGGGAGGCAGAACTTCGTCGGCACGCCGCGCGAAGTCGCCGATGCCATGGACGCCTTCGTGCAGAACGACGGCGCCGACGGCTACATCCTCGCCCCGCACGTCGTCCCCGGCGGGCTGGACGACTTCGTCGACCGGGTAGTGCCGCTGCTCCAGGAGAAGGGCGTCCACCGCACCGAGTACACCGGCAGCACGCTCCGCGACCACCTCGGCCTGACGGCGCCCCGGCCCGCACCGGCACAGGCCCGGCCGGAGCTGCCCGAGACCCGCCGACCGACCCAGGAGGCCACCGCATGAGCCGGCCCCAGCCGCAGGCGCACACGCAGCAGACGCAACAGCTCCACCTCGCCGTCGCCCTGGACGGCGCCGGCTGGCACCCGGCCGCCTGGCGCGCCCCGGACGCCCGCCCCGGCGAGCTGTTCACCGCCGGCTACTGGGCCGACCTCGTCACCGAGGCCGAGCACGGGCTGCTCGACCTGGTCACCATCGAGGACACCCTGGCCCTCCAGGGCTCGGCCATCACCGGTCCGGACGAGCGGACCGACCAGGTGCGCGGCCGCCTCGACGCCGTCCTGATCGCCAGTCGGGTCGCACCGCTCACCTCGCGGATCGGCCTGATACCGACCACCAACGTCACCCACACCGAGCCGTTCCACCTCTCCACCGCCCTCGCCACCCTCGACTTCACCAGCCTCGGCCGCGCCGGGTGGCGGCCCCAGCTCTCCTTCCGCGCCGACGACGCCGCCCACTTCGGACGCCGCACCACGCCGGCGCTCACCGCCGACGACGCCCGCGACTCCGAGCTGATCGCCAAGCGGCTGGCCCCGCTCTTCGCGGAGGCCACCGACGTGGTGGAGGTGGTCCGCCGGCTCTGGGACAGCTGGGAAGACGACGCGGTGGTCCGCGACGCCGCGACCGGCCGCTTCCTCGACCGGAACCGGCTCCACCCGATCGAATTCACCGGCGAGCACTTCTCCGTCCGCGGCCCGTCCATCACCCCGCGCCCGCCCCAGGGGCAACCGCCGGTCGCCGTCGTCGCCCACGCCGGCATCCCGTACGAACTGGCCGCCCGGGGCGGCGACCTGGTCTTCGTCACGCCCCACTCCGGCCCCGGTGCGGCGGCGATCCTGGCCGAGCTGGAGACCGCGAAGGCGGTCGTCGGCCGGCCCGCCGACCTGCCGCTCAAGGTCTTCGCCGACCTGCTGGTCTTCCTGGACGACCGCCCCGGCGAGGCCGCCCGCCAGCGGGAGCGGCTGGACGAGCTGGACGGCGCACCGCTCCGCTCCGACGCGGAGATCTTCACCGGCACGCCGTCCGAGCTGGCCGACCTGCTGCTCGACCGGCGGACGGCCGGCCTCGACGGATTCCGCCTGCGCCCGGGCCGCCTGCCGCACGACCTCGCCGCGATCACCCGCGGGCTGGTCCCCGAACTCCAGCGGCGGGGCGCCTTCCGCACGGCGTACACGGCGCAGACCCTGCGGGGCCACCTCGGGCTCGCCCGGCCCGCCAACCGGTACGCGCCGAGCCCGTCGGCGGCGTGAGGGCCGCTCGCACCGACGGCGGCCCGCGCGCAGGCCGCCGCCGGGCCGGGCGCCTCTTGCCGGGCCCGGCGGCTACGCCCGACCGTCCAGGGGCTTCACCCAGCGGGTCCACTGCGGCTGCGGCCCGTAGCCGGCCGCCTGCCAGGTGCGGTGGCCGAGGGCGTTGTCGTCCAGCACCATCGCATCGGCGCGGCGCCCGCCGAGCGCGGCGAACCGGGACTCGGCGGCGGCCAGCAGCGCCGCGCCGATGCCCCGGCGGCGGTGGTCGGGGTCGACGGCGAGCCGGTAGAGGTGGCAGCGCCAGCCGTCCCAGCCGGCGATCACGGTGCCGACGACGGCGCCGTCGGCGCGGGTCGCGAGGAGCAGGCACTCCGGGTCCCGGGCGAGCAGGCCCGCGACGCCGTCTGCGTCGTCCGTGATGCTGGTCCCCTTGGCCGCGCGCGCCCAGAGGTCGAGCACGGCGGGGATGTCGTCGGGCGTGGCGGCGCGCAGGGCTGTGCCGCCGGCCGCGCCCGGGCCCGCATCGCCGGGCAGGGCGGCGCTCCGGGTCCCGCTCGGGTTCTCGCGCAGGTTCGCGCTCACGGTCTCGCGCAGGTTCTCGCGCAGGTTCACGCTCAGGTGATCGGTCATGCGGGCGTGTCTACCAAGGCGTCAGGCCGCCGCGCCGGGAATTCCGGTGTGCGGACGGCCCGTTCGCCGCGCCGCCGGACGGGGAGTCAGCCGCGCGGCGGCGCGAGGCGCCAGACCGTGGTGGTCTTGAGCGCCGCGTCCTCCAGATCGGCCACCACCGGCACCTCGTACGCCGCCAGCGCGGTGAACCGTTCGCGCGGCAGGTAGGCCCGTCCGGGGTCGCCCACGATGACCTCGGCGCCGCGGGCCCGGGCCCGCTCCAGGAACGGGAGGAACCGCGCGGCCATCGCCCGCTCGTAGAAGACGTCCCCGGCCAGCACCACCTCGGCCGGCGCGCCGTCCCCGTCCAGCAGGTCCGCCACCGCGGCGTCGACGCGGACACCGTTGGCCTCCGCGTTGATCTCGATCGCGGCCACGGCGTAGGCGTCGATCTCGGCGGCCCGCACCGAGCGGGCACCGCGCAGCGCGGCCGCGATCCCCACCAGCCCGGAGCCGGCCGCGAGGTCCAGCACCCTCCGCCCGGCCACCAGCTCCGGGTGGTCGAGCACGTACCGCGCGACCCCGACCCCGCCGGCCCAGGCGAACGCCCAGAACGGCGGCGGCATGCCGGCCTCGCCGCGGGCGTCCTCGGTGGTCTCCCAGAGCGCAATGGCGTCCTCCGCCATGTGCAGGGTCACCTCGGGCACGAAGGGGACGGGCGTGGGCCGGGTCTCTCTCCGCACAAAGCTTCGATCCGACACCGCAGTTGCTCCCGGATGGACCGTGTGCGTCTCGTTCGGCATGCCCGCAGCATAGAGGCTCTCCGGCGGTCGCGCGGACCGCCCCGGCCCCCGCCACGCCCCGCCGCGCCGCGCCTCGACCCGGCTCCCGGAGCCTCGCCGCACCTCGGCCCGCAGACGGTCCCCGGGGCGGCGGCGGGCCGGATCACCCACCGCCACCCGGTGCGTACCATTTCGATACCGAAGCCGGGGTGAGCTGCGAAGATGCTCGCCCGTCCGGGCCACGCCCGGGTAGCATCCGGCACATGCCCTCCGGCCCGGCGCAGGCGGCCTGATGCTGCCGTGCCGGTGCACCGGGCGGCGGACTCTCGCGGGACACTCGGCGGTCGACCCTCGGTGGTCGGCATCCGGCGGTCACCGCGCACTCGGCACGCGCGCCAGGGCAGTCGCGCGAACGGCGAAGGGCAGCGTCTTGGCGGATCGACTCACCGGTGGGGACTCCTCGCTCCTGCGGCGGATCAATGCTGCGGTGACGCTGCGGGCGCTGCGGGCAGGCCATGCGGTGACCCTCACTCAGCTGGTCGGGGACACCGGGCTGTCCCGGCCGACGGTGGAGGGCGTGATCGAGGGCCTGGTCGAGACCGGCCTGGTCGCCGAGGTCGAGCAGCCGCAGAACGACGGCCAGCCCGGCGGCGGCCGGCGCGGCCGGCCGGCCCGCTGGTTCCGGTTCCGCGCCGAGGCCGGGCACATCCTCGGCATCGAGATCGGCGTCCACGACGTCCGGGTGATCCTCGCCGACCTCACCGGCGAGGTGGTGGGCCGTCACTACCGCCCGGTCGAGGAGGCCCTGGACGCCGAGGAGCGGCTGGCCGCCGTCCGCGCGGTGGTCACCGACGCGCTGCGCAAGGCCGGCGTCTCCCGGGACAACCTCTGGGCGGTCGGCGTCGGCACCCCCGGCATCGTCGACCGGGACGGCACCGTGCAGCTCGGCACCGCGATGCCCGGCTGGACCGGCCTCGACCTGGGCGCTCGGCTGCGCCGCTCGTTCCGCTGCCCCGTCATGATCGAGAACGACGCCAACCTCGCCGCCATCGCCGAGCACTGGCAGGGCGCGGCGATCGGCGCGGACGACGTGGTGTTCGTGATGGCCGGCCTCAGCCCCGGCGCCGGCTCGCTGATCAACGGCCGGCTGCACCGCGGCTTCGGCGGCGCGGCCGGCGAGATCGGCGCGCTGCACCTGCTCGGCCAGGAGGTCACCCCCGAGCGGCTGCTCTCCACCACCGGCAAGCCGCTCGACCCGCTGGACGAGGCCGCCGTCGCCCGGGTGCTGAAGCTGGCCCGCGAGGGCGACGAGGTGGCGCAGGTCGCGATGGACCGCTTCCTGACCCGGCTGGTGCAGGGGGTGGCGGCACTGGTGCTGGCGATCGACCCGCAGCTGGTGGTGGTCGGCGGCTGGGCGGCCGGCCTGGACGGCGTCCTGGAGCCGCTGCGCGAGCGCCTGGCCCAGCTCACGCTGCGCGCGCCCGAGGTGGCGCTGGCCGCGCTGGGCTCGGAGGTGGTCGCGACGGGCGCGCTGCGGGTGGCGCTGGACCAGGTCGAGGAGCAGCTGTTCGCCGTCGATCCCCCGACGGGCACCGGCGCCCGGGGCTGAGCGGCCCGGCACCGGGGCCGGGACGGCAGTGCGCCGTCCCGGCCCCGCTCGCCCCGCCCTACGGACGCCCCGACAGCCACGGGCCCGGACACCTGTGGGTGCGTCCGGGCCCGTGGCCTGAGGGTTTCGGGAGGTGGTTCAGGAGGCGCTGCGCACCTCGGAGGAGGCGGCGACGGGGGTGACCTCGACCAGACCGGTCTCGCCGAAGGTGAGCTTGCAGGTGTCGGCCCGGTAGGTGGAGACCGCGATCGCGACCAGGCGGCCGGCCGCCGCGTACTGGGTGGTCATCACCAGGACCGGCGTGCCCGGCGGGCGCTCCAGCAGGGCGGCCTCCCCGGCCTCGGCGACGCCCAGCTCGACCGAGCGGGACTCGCCGTCGACCTCCAGGCGCTCCAGCTGGCGCAGCACCGAGCGGGCCCGGTCGCTCTCCGCCCGGAAGCCGGGCAGGTGCGGCAGCGCGGCGGCGGGGACGTGCAGCGACTCGGTGGCCATGTTCTGGCCCTGGACCATGCGGACCCGGCGGACGGTGTGCACGGTGGCGCCCTCGGCGACGCCCAGCGCCTTGGCGAGCTGAGGGGTGGCCGGGGCCGTGGTGCAGTCGACGATGCGCCAGGACTGGCTGCGGGCGGTGCCCGGCCAGCCCTCCTCGTGCCGGTTGACCGGGACGCCGACGCGCGGCGCGGCGATCAGGGTGCCGATGCCGCGGCGGCGGACCAGCCGGCCCTCCAGTTCCAGCTGGTCGAGCGCCTGCCGGAGGGTGGCCCGGGCCACCCCGAAGCGGGCGGAGAGCTCGCGCTCGTTCGGGAGGATCTGGCCGGTGGTGAACTCCGTCTCGATGGCGCGGAGCAGCACCGTGCGCAGGTGCCAGTACTTCGGTTCCGGAACAGTCGAGAGCTGCCCTGTCGTCCCCACCGTGACCTCCACCTGTGTCGTCCTCTGTCCGCCCTGCCGAAAGGAGGGCGGATGCCGGCCCGCTGTCCGCTGTTGCGGCAGGTGGGAGAGCGGGCTTTATCCGTCCTTCTTTATTAAAGGTCTTTGCAGTAAGCGACCCTAGGGGCTGCGTCCGGAGATGGTCAAGACCAATGGCGGCGGTTGGTGCGGTTGCCACCGGGATTCATGCCGTGTTCACGCCATCTCGACAATTCGACGCCCGGACGTCTCGGCAGCTGGACGCCCTCGACATCCGGACGCGTCGTCGCCGGCCCGGGCCACGGGCCCCGATAGGCTTCCCGGGTGATTGTGGTGACGAGTGTCAACGTGAACGGGATCCGGGCAGCCGCCAAGAAGGGCTTCATCGAGTGGCTGGCCGCCACCGAGGCGGACGTCATCTGCCTTCAGGAGGTCCGCTCCGAGCCCGAGCAACTGCCGGTGGAGCTGCGCGACCTGGAGGGCTGGCACACGGTCTGGGCCCCGTCGGCCGCCAAGGGCCGGGCGGGCGTCGCGGTGCTGTCCCGGCAGGAGCCGGAGCGCACGGTGGTCGGTTTCGAATCGGCGGAATTCGACAATTCGGGCAGGTACGTAGAAATCGACCTGCCGGGCCTCACCGTGGCCAGCCTCTATCTCCCCTCCGGCGAAGTCGGCACCGAACGCCAGGAGGAGAAGGAACGCTTCATGGCGGAGTTCCTGGTCCACCTCACCAAGCTCCGCGCCCGGGCCGCCGCCGAGGGCCGCGAGGTCGTCGTCTGCGGCGACTGGAACATCGCCCACCGCCCTGAGGACCTCAAGAACTGGAAGGCCAACCAGAAGGCCGCCGGCTTCCTCCCCGAGGAGCGCGCCTGGCTCTCCCGCGTCTACGACGAGGCCGGCTACGTCGACGTCGTCCGCGCCCTCCACCCCGACCGCACCGGCCCCTACAGCTGGTGGTCCTACCGCGGCCGCGCCTTCGACAACGACTCCGGCTGGCGCATCGACCTCCAGGTCGCCACCCCGGGCCTGGCCGCCAAGGCCGTCGAGGCCTACGTCGAGCGCGCCGCCACCCATGCCGAGCGCTGGTCCGACCATGCGCCCGTCACCGCGGTGTACAACCACGGCTGACCCGATGGCCCGGCGCCGGCTCGCCACCCGTCTGCGGGCGAGTGACCAGACCTGAGCGGCCGGTCCCGAACCGGAACCGGGGATCGCACGCCGCGCATTGCAGCGCGACCTGCTCCGACCGGTGGCCGCGCCCCCGGTCGGGTGTGGCGGAGTGCGGCGGGGTCGTGCTCCGCCATCGAGTTCGCCCCGAGATGTGAAATCACGCGCCATTGACGAATGAGGTACGCATTTCCCGTCATCGCCCCTGATCACCCGATTCAGCGACGACGACCGCCTCTCCTCGTCGCGGCCCAGGGCCCGGAACCGCGGCGGGCCCTCGGCCGGGGCACTCCCGGGAACGCCGGCGATTTCGGTGAACGTGCAGGTGAGTGCGATTATGGGGGCGCGCGAGTACCCCCGGCCGGTCGCCTAGGCCTCACCGAACCCACCAAAGTGGAATCATCCGATCCGATTATGGTGAATTATTGATCTTTGGCCCCCGCCGGGCTCTCGGGTAGAGTGCGGAACATGTCACGAGCCGGGCTGGACAAGAATCCCCGCGAGGTTGCCGAGATGTTCGGCGGCGTGGCGCGCCACTACGACTGGGCGAACACGGTCATGTGCTTCGGCCTCGACCGGTACTGGCGCAGAGCGACCCATCAGGCTCTTCGACTGACATCGCAGGACCTCGTTCTCGACCTGGCCGCCGGCACCGGCATCTCCACCGTCGAATTGTCCCGGTCCGGTGCCCGCTGCATCGCCGCGGACTTCTCCACCGGGATGCTGTTCCGCGGGCGCGAGCTCGGCCGCGATGTGCCGATGGTCGGTGCGGACGGAATGCTACTGCCCTTCAAGGACGAGTCCTTCGATGCGGTGACCGTCTGCTTCGGGCTGCGCAACATGCAGGACACCGCGGCCGCCCTCTCGGAGATGGCCCGCGTCACCCGGCCCGGCGGCCGGCTGGTGATCTGCGAATTCTCCACCCCCACCTGGCGGCCGTTCCGCACGGTCTACCGGAACTACGTGCCTCGCGCGTTGCCGGTTCTGGCCAAGCGCGTCTCGTCGAACCCGGAGGCGTACGTCTACCTGGCCGAATCCATCCGCAGCTGGCCGGATCAGCGCAGCCTCGCGAACACCATCGCCGGGAGCGGCTGGGGCCAGGTCGGTTGGCGGAACCTCACGAACGGCATTGTGACGCTCCATCGGGCCACCAAACCCGTCTAGCGCACTCGCGTGTGTCGTATACATCACACGGACAACCGCCAGGGTCGACCCGGATTGCAGCAAACTGCCACGCTCCGGGGAGGACCTTGACGCGCCGAGATCGCGATCTATAGCCTCAGAAGAAATACCTTGGAATTGGCTTGCGCCATCCCGGGGAGCTTGTTGCGCACAGTCGGAAATGTTCGAAACGGGGTCCTGTGCGATCGGAACAGAACGGCGGTATATCAGGCCGGGCGAATTCGTCTCGGGCGACTGAGGGAACCGCTTCAGAAATGGAAGAAGGCGACCGGGGCGAGTCCGCGACCGTTGCGGGGCAAGGCGAGCCGATAGCCGTCGTCGGGATTTCCTGCCGACTCCCCGGCGCGGTCGGCCCGGACGAGTTCTGGAACCTTCTTCGAAAAGGCGAGAACGCCGTTTCAGAGGTACCCGCGGACCGTTGGGACGCCGATCTGTTCTTCGATCCCGACCCCACTCGGCCCGGAAAGACGAACACTCGCTGGGGCGGTTTCGTCGACCAGGTGGACCGCTTCGACGCCGCCTTCTTCGGTATCTCCCCGCGTGAAGCCACGAGCATGGACCCCCAGCAGCGATTGATGCTGGAGCTGAGCTGGGAGGCCCTGGAGGACGCCGGGATCGTCCCCGGCGACCTGCGGGACAGCGCCACCGGCGTGTTCACCGGCGCCACCTGGGACGACTACGCCGCACTCGTCCACCACCAGGGCCCGGACAGCCTCGGCCGGCACTCCATGACCGGGCTCAACCGCGGCCTCGTCGCAAACCGCGTCTCCTACTTCCTCGGGCTTCAGGGCCCCAGCCTGACCGTCGACAGCGCCCAGTCCTCCGCCCTCGTCGCCATCCATCTGGCCTGCGAGAGCCTGCGGAAGCGGGAATGCACACTGGCCCTGGCCGGCGGGGTGAACCTCAACCTCGCCCCGCAGAGCACCGTGGCCGCCTCACAGTTCGGCGCCCTCTCCCCCGACGGGCGCAGCTTCACCTTCGACGCCCGGGCCAACGGCTACGTCCGCGGCGAGGGCGGCGGCGTGGTCCTCCTCAAGCCCCTGTCCCGGGCGCTCGCGGACGGCGACGACGTCTACTGCGTGATCCGCGGCAGCGCGGTCAACAACGACGGCGGTGGCGACGGGCTGACCGCCCCGCGCCGGTCCGCTCAGGAAGACGTACTGCGGCGCGCCTACCAGAACGCCGGGGTCCGCCCCGTCGAGGTGCAGTACGTCGAGCTCCACGGCACCGGAACCAAGCTCGGCGATCCGATCGAGGCCGCGGCCCTGGGTGCGGTGCTGGGTGCCGGCAGGGCCTCGGACGCGCGGCTCGCCGTGGGGTCCGCGAAGACCACGGTCGGACACCTCGAAGGCGCGGCCGGGATCGTGGGCGTGATCAAAACGGCGCTGTCCATCCGGAACCGGGAACTGCCCCCGAGTCTCAATTTCGTGTCCCCCAACCCGGACATCCCCTTTGACGACCTGCGCCTCCGGGTCCAGGACGTGCTGGAACCGTGGTCCGCACCCGCGGACCGGCCCCGCATCGCGGGGGTGAGCTCCTTCGGCATGGGCGGCACGAACTGCCATGTCGTGCTCTCCGAGGTGCCGCAGCCCGGGCCGGCGGAGGAGAAACGTTTCGCCCAGGCAGCACCTCTGATCACCACCGGCCCGGTGCCGTGGGTGCTGTCGGGGCGCACGGACGCGGCGCTGCGGGCGCAGGCCGGCCGGTTGCGGGAGTTCCTCGCCTCGCGTGGTGAGGAGTCGGTGGGGCTGGGCGAGGTGGGCTGGTCGCTGGCCACCGGTCGTGCCCGGTTCGACCACCGCGCCGTCGTCCTCGGGGCCGACCGTGCCGGCATGCTGGAGGGGCTGGCGGCGCTCGCCGACGGCCAGGACGCACCCGGTGTGGTGCGCGGCACCAGGACCAGCCAGGACGGGCGGGCGGTGTTCGTCTTCCCCGGCCAGGGCTCCCAATGGGCCGGCATGGCGGTGGACCTGCTGGACGTCTCCCCGGCGTTCCGGGAGCACATCGAAGCCTGCGAACGCGCCCTCGCCCCGTACACGGACTGGCGGCTCACCGACGTCCTCCGCGGCCTGCCGGGCGCGGTCTCGATGGACCGGGTGGACGTCGTCCAACCCGTCCTCTTCGCCGTCATGGTCTCCCTCGCCCGCCTCTGGCAGGCACACGGCGTCCAACCCTCCGCCGTGATCGGCCACAGCCAGGGCGAAATCGCCGCCGCCCACATCGCCGGCGCCCTGACCCTCGACGACGCAGCCCGCATCGCCGCCCTGCGCAGCCAAGCCATCACCCGCATCACCGGCAAGGGCGGCATGGGACACGTGGCGCTGCCGCAGGACCAGGTCTCCGAACGGCTGTCGGCGTGGCCCGGCCTGTCCGTCGCCGCCGTCAACGGCCCTGCCTCGACCGTCATCTCGGGAGACGCCACCGCGCTCCAGGAGTTCATCACGGCGTGCGAGACGGACGGGGTACGGGCCCGTGCCATTCCCGTCGACTACGCCTCCCACAGCGCCCACGTCGAAGAACTCCGGGACGAACTGGCCACCCTCCTCGGCGACATCACACCCCAGGCGTCGACCGTTCCGTTCTACTCCACCGTCACCGGCGGAGTCCTCGACACCCGCGAACTCACCACCGAGTACTGGTACACCAACCTGCGCGAGACCGTCCGCTTCCACGCGACCCTGACCGCGCTGCTCGACGACGGCCACACCCTCTACATCGAAACCAGCCCCCACCCCGTCCTCACCACCCCCATCCAGGACACCATCGAGAACGCCGCCACCGACACCGGCGGGGCCGTCGTCGGAACCCTGCGCCGCAACGAACCCGGCCCCACCCGCTTCCCCACCTCACTCGCCCAAGCCCACACCCACGGCGCCCCCGTCACCTGGACCACCCTCAACCTCCAACCGCATCACGGCCGTCCAGGGCTGCCCACCTACGCCTTCCAGCGGAAGCGGTACTGGATCGACACTCCGCTCGACCCGACCCGCGCTCGCGCGCCGGAGACGCCCGCCAGCGCGGAGGCCGGCACGGACATCGAGACGCCGTTGCCCCTGACCGCGCGGTTGGCCGCGCTCGGTGAGGCCGAGCAGAGGCGACTGCTGCTGGACGTCGTGCGGGAACACGCCGCAGCGGTGACCGGGCACGCCTCCCCGTACGCGATCGAGCCCACGTGTTCCTTCAAGGAGCTCGGCTTCGACTCGGTGAGCGCCGTCGACCTCCGCAACCGGTTGAGTTTCGCCTCCGGGTTACGACTGCCCAGCAGCCTCCTGTTCGACCACCCCACGCCGCGCGTCCTCTCGGGGTTCCTCCACGACACACTTCTCGGGAGTGCGAGCGAGACCGGCCTTCCCGTGGCGAGCAGCGCGAGGGTCGATGAGTGTGAACCCATCGCCATCGTCGGGATGGCCTGCCGGCTTCCCGGTGATGTGCGCTCCCCGGAGGACCTCTGGGAGTTCGTCAGCTCGGACGGGGACGCGATCGCGGACTTCCCCGGCAACCGGGGTTGGAATCTGAGCGACCTCTACGATCCGGACCCCGAGCAGTCGGGGAAGAGCTACACGCGCGCGGGCGGGTTCCTCTACGACGCCGACCAGTTCGACGCGGAGTTCTTCGGGATCAGCCCGCGCGAGGCCGCCGCCATCGACCCTCAGCAGAGGCTGCTGCTCGAAACGTCCTGGGAGGCGCTGGAGCGGGCGGGCATCGCCCCCGAGCGGCTCAGGGGTAGCGCGACGGGCGTCTTCGTCGGAGCCATGTCCCATGACTACGGGCCCCGACTGCATCAGGCACCGGTCGGCCTGGAGGGCTACCTGCTGACCGGGAACACGGCCAGTGTCATATCGGGCCGCGTCGCGTACACGCTCGGTCTGGAGGGTCCGGCGGTCACGGTCGACACGGCGTGCTCGTCGTCGCTGGTGGCGCTGCACCTGGCCTGCCAGGCACTGCGTCAGGGCGAGTGCTCCATGGCACTGTCCGGGGGCGTCGCGGTCATGTCCAGCCCCGGCATGTTCGTTGAGTTCAGCCGGCAGCGCGGGCTGTCGGCGGACGGCCGGTGCAAGGCGTTCTCCGCCGACGCGGACGGCACCGGCTGGTCCGAAGGCGTCGGCGTCCTCCTGTTGGAGCGGCTCTCCGACGCGCAGCGCCACGGACACAAGGTGCTCGCCGTGATCCGTGGTTCGGCCGTCAATCAGGACGGGGCCAGCAACGGGCTCACCGCTCCGAACGGGCCGTCGCAGCAGCGGGTCATCCGCCAGGCCCTCGCCAGCGCCCGGCTGTCGGCGGGCGACATCGACGCGGTGGAGGCGCACGGCACGGGCACCACGCTGGGCGACCCGATCGAGGCGCAGGCGCTGCTGGCCACCTACGGCCAGGACCGGGCGGAGGACCGTCCGCTGTGGCTCGGCTCCCTCAAGTCCAACATCGGCCACACCCAGGCCGCGGCGGGTGTCAGCGGCGTCATCAAGATGGTGATGGCGATGCGCCACGGGGTGCTGCCTCGCACCCTGCACGTGAACGAGCCGACACCGCATGTGGACTGGACGGCCGGAGCCGTGGCGCTGCTGACCGAGCAAACGGCTTGGTCCGACAGCCGCGGTCCCCGGCGGGCGGGTGTGTCCTCGTTCGGCATCAGTGGGACCAACGCGCACGTGATCATCGAGCAGGCGCCGGACGTTGACTCCGCCGCTGCCGGCGCAGCGGCCGAGCCTTTGATCACCACCGGCCTGGTGCCGTGGGTGCTGTCGGGACGCACGGACGCGGCGCTGCGGGCGCAGGCCGGCCGGTTGCGGGAGTTCCTCGCCTCGCGTGGTGAGGAGTCGGTGGGGCTGGGCGAGGTGGGCTGGTCGCTGGCCACCGGCCGCGCCCGGTTCGACCACCGCGCCGTCGTCCTCGGAGCGAGTCACCGGGACATGCTGGCAGGGCTGGCGGCGCTCGCCGACGGCCAGGACGCACCCGGTGTGGTGCGTGGGGTCCGGGCCGGTTCGGACGGGCGGGCGGTGTTCGTCTTCCCCGGCCAGGGCTCCCAATGGACCGGCATGGCGGTGGACCTGCTGGACGTCTCCCCGGTCTTCCGGGAGCACATCGAAGCCTGCGAACGCGCCCTCGCCCCGTACACGGACTGGCGGCTCACCGACGTCCTCCGCGGCCTGCCGGGCGCGGTC
Source organism: Kitasatospora sp. NPDC090091 (assembly GCF_044747365.1). NCBI lineage: Bacteria > Bacillati > Actinomycetota > Actinomycetes > Kitasatosporales > Streptomycetaceae > Kitasatospora > Kitasatospora sp. NPDC090091. The sequence goes on along the minus strand of NZ_JBIVDY010000016.1, from coordinate 10,052 downwards.
TCGATGGACCGGGTGGACGTCGTCCAACCCGTCCTCTTCGCCGTCATGGTCTCCCTCGCCCGTCTGTGGCAGGCGCACGGTGTCGAACCGTCCGCGGTGATCGGGCACAGCCAGGGCGAGATCGCCGCCGCCCACATCGCCGGCGCCCTCACCCTCGACGACGCCGCCCGCGTCACCGCCCTGCGCAGCCAGACCATCACCCGCATCACCGGCAAGGGCGGCATGGGACACGTGGCACTGCCCCACGACCAGGTCACCGAACGACTGAAGGCCTGGCCGGGCCTGTCCGTCGCCGCCGTCAACGGCCCCGCCTCCACCGTGATCTCGGGAGACGCCACCGCGCTCCAGGAGTTCCTGACCGCCTGCGAGACGGACGGCATCCACGCCCGGGCCATTCCCGTCGACTACGCCTCACACAGCACCCACGTCGAAGAACTCCGGGACGAACTCGCCACCCTCCTCGGCGACATCACACCCTCGGCGTCGACCGTCCCGTTCTACTCCACCGTCACCGGCGGAGTCCTCGACACCCGCGAACTCACCGCCCAGTACTGGTACACCAACCTCCGCGAAACCGTCCGCTTCCACGAAACCCTGACCACCCTCCTCACCGACGGCCACACCCTCTACATCGAAACCAGCCCCCACCCCGTCCTCACCACCGCCATCCAGGACACCATCGAGAACACCGACACCGGCGGGGCCGTCGTCGAAACCCTGCGCCGCAACGAACCCGGCCCCACCCGCTTCCTCACCTCACTCACCCAAGCCCACACCCACGGCGCCCCCGTCACCTGGACCGCCCTCAACCTGACTGCCAGTCAAATCGATCTGCCCACCTACGCCTTCCAACACCAGCATCACTGGATCGACACTGCCGGCGACGCCGGGCTGGTCGGCGCGGCCGGTCTGGGGCTGGTCCCGGCGGATCACGCGCTCCTCGGCGCCGCCGTGCCGCTGCCGGACGGCGACGGGTACCTGTTCACCGGTCGGTTGTCCCTGCAGACCCATCCCTGGCTGGCCGATCACGCGGTGCTGGGCACGGTGCTGCTGCCGGGAACGGCCTGTGTCGACCTCGCGGTGCACGCCGGGGACCAGGTCGGCTGCGGACACGTCCAGGAGCTCGCTCTTGAGGCCCCGCTGGTCCTACCCGACCAGGGTGCCGTCGTGCTGCACCTGGCCGTCGGTCCCGCCGACGACGCGGGGAGCCGGTCGCTGACGTTGCACTCGTATCCGGAGGACGCTCCCGCCGGGCAGGGGTGGACCCGTCATGCCTCCGGGAGCGTGTCGCCGCACGAGCCGGCCGCTCCCGCGCAGCAGTTCGTCGGCGACGCGAGTTGGCCTCCCCCCGGTGCGGTCGTGGTGCCGCTGGACGACGTCTACGAGCGGCTGGGCCGACGCGGATACGCGTACGGGCCGGTGTTCCGGGGGCTGCGGGCGGCTTGGCGCCTGGGCGAGGACGTCTTCGCCGAGGTCGCGCTGCCGGCAGAGGAACACGGCGGGGCTGCGGGCTTCGGCCTGCACCCGGCGCTGCTGGACGCCGCGCTGCACGCGATCGGGCTCGGTTCGCCGGAGCCGTCGACGGAGTGTCTGCTGCCGTTCTCGTGGAACGGGGTCTCGCTCCAGGCCGTGGGTGCGGACGCGCTGCGGGTGCATCTGCGTCCCGGCGACAGCGTGCAGGGCGCGCAGCCCGCGCAGGGTGAGCACGGCGCGCGCGAGGGCGGGGGTGCCGGTGTCTCGGTGGCGCTGACGGTCGCCGACCCTGCGGGCCGCCCCGTCGCGTCGGTGGAGTCTCTGGTGCTGCGTGCCGCCACGGCGGACCAGTTCCGCCCGGACGCGGACCCGCTGTACGACAAGCTGTTCCGGGTGGGCTGGGAGCCGGTCGTGCTGCCGTCGGTGGCGCGGGCCGGTGAGCCGGGCGAGGCCGTGCCCGCCCGTTGGGCCGTCATCGGTTCGGGGGACGAGGTCAGCGCTGTCGCACAGGCGCTCGGGTCCGGGCCCGCGGACGTGCGGAGCGTGGCCGTCCATCCGGACCTGCCCTCGCTGGCGTCGGCCCGTGCAGACGCGCGGGCCCGGGGTCTGGCGGACGTGCCGGATGTGCTGGTCGTGGTGGTGCCCTCCGGCCGGGCCGGGTCGCTGGGAGTGCCGGCGGCGGCCCGCGAGTCCGCGGGCGGGGCGCTGGCCGCAGTCCGGCTGCTGCTGGAGGACGAGGGGCTCGCCACAGCGCGTCTGATGGTGGTGACGCACGGCGCGGTGGCGACGGAACGTCATGCGGACGTGCCGGGGCTGGCCGAGGCGCCCGCGTGGGGGCTGGTGCGCACCGCCCAGTCGGAGCATCCGGGTCGTCTGGTGCTGGTCGATCTGGATCGAGACGGGCTGTCCCGGGCGGTGCTGCCGGCCGTGCTCGCCTCGCGGGAGCCGCAGGTCGCCGTTCGGGCCGGCCAGGTCCACGCCGCCCGTCTGGCGCGGCTGGAGGCTCCTGGTGCGAATGGTCCGGGCGGCGGCGGTGACCGGGGAGCCGGGGGCCGGCTGACGCCCCCCGCCCACGGGGACTGGCGACTGGACGTCTCCGGTCAGGGGTCCCTGGAGAGCATCGCGGTCGTCGACTGCCCCGAGGTGGCCGATCCGCTCGGGCCGGGCCAGGTACGGGTGTCGATCCGGGCCGCGGGCGTGAACTTCCGTGACGTCGTGATGGCGCTCGGCATGGTCCCGGACCAGAAGGTCATGGGCTGCGAGGGCTCCGGCGTGGTGACGGACGTGGGCCCCGGGGTCCGAGGGCTGCGCCCCGGCGACCGGGTGATGGGTGTGTTCGCCGGTTCGTTCGGCCCGTCGGCGGTGACCGATCAACGCCTGCTCGCGCGGATGCCCGACGCGTGGTCGTTCGCGGCGGCCGCCTCGGTACCGGTGGTCTTCCTGACCGCGTACTACGCGCTGCGCGACGAGGGCGGGCTGCGCTTCGGGGAGCGAGTGCTGGTGCACGCGGCGGCCGGCGGTGTGGGCATGGCGGCGGTGCAGCTGGCCCGGCACTGGGGTGCCGAGGTGTTCGGCACGGCCGGTCCCGGCAAGTGGCAGGCGTTGCGGTCGCTCGGCCTGGACGACGCGCATCTGGCCTCATCGCGGACCTTGGCGTTCCGGGAGGAGTTCCGGGAGCGGCTGCGGGAGCGGTCGTCCGGCGCGGGCGGCGACGGATTCGACGTCGTCCTGAACTCCCTGACCCGGGAGTTCGTGGACGCGTCGCTGGAACTGCTCGGCGCGGGCGGCCGGTTCGTGGAGATGGGCAAGACCGACATCCGGTCGTCCGAGGAGATCCGGGCCGCACATCCCGGTGTCCGGTACGGCGCGTTCGACCTGCTGAGCGTCGATCCGGACCGGATCCAGCAGATGCTCGGCGAGCTGCTGCCCCTGTTCGAGCAGGGGGTACTGCGTCCGCTGCCCCTCACCACCTGGGACATCCGCCGTGCACCGGAGGCGCTGCGCTTCATGAGCCAGGCGCGCCATGTCGGCAAGGTGGTGCTGACGGTGCCGCGCCCGCTCGATCCGCGGGGCACGGTGCTGATCACCGGTGCGACGGGCTCGCTCGGCGGGCTGCTGGCGCGCCACCTGGTGGCCGAGCACGGTGTGCGGCACCTGCTGCTCACCAGCCGGCGCGGCGAGCGGGCGCCGGGAGCGGCGGAGCTGGTGGCCGAGCTGGCCGGGCTGGGCGTCGAGGTGACGCTGGCGGCCTGCGACACCGCCGACCGGGACGCCGTGGCGACGGTGCTGGCGGCGGTGCCGGCCGCCCACCCGCTGACCGGGGTCGTGCATGCCGCGGGCGTGCTGGACGACGGCCTGGTGGAGTCGCTGTCGCCCGAGCGGATCGACCGGGTGATGCGTCCCAAGGTGGATGCGGCGGTGCACCTCCACGAGCTGACCGCGGACCGGGACCTGGCCCTGTTCGTCCTGTTCTCCTCGGCCGTCGGGACGTTCGGTGGCGCCGGCCAGGCGAACTACGCGTCCGCCAACGTCTTCCTGGATGCCCTGGCGCAGCACCGCAGGGCGCGGGGGCTGCCGGGCCTGTCGCTGGCATGGGGCCTGTGGGACCGGCGCGGCGACATGACCCGGCATCTCGACGAGGCCGATCTGCGCCGGATGGCCAGGGCCGGGATGGCGCCGTTGTCCTCGGCCGACGGCCTGGCGATGTTCGACGCGGCTCTCGCCGGTGATGACGCACTGGTGGTTCCGACGCGGCTGGACGCCTCGGTCGTACGGTCCGCGGCGCAGGAGGTCCCTGCTCTGCTGCGGGGCTTGTTCCGGCTTCCGGTGCGCCGGGTCGTCGCCGAGCGGACCGGGTCGGACGCCGGGGCGGCGACGGGCGGCACGCTGGTGGAGCGGCTGCGGGCCGCCGCGGAGTTCGAGCGCGACCCCCTGCTGCTGGACCTGGTGCGCGGCCACACCGCGACGGTGCTCGGTCATTCGGGCACGGAGGCGATCGGGGCGGCGCGGTCGTTCAAGGACCTGGGATTCGACTCGCTCACCGCGGTCGAGTTGCGAAACCGCCTCAACGCGGCGACCGGTCTGCGGCTGCGGACGACGGTGGTGTTCGACCATCCCTCGCCGACCGCGCTGGCCCGGCGACTGCGCACGGAGTTGCTGCCTGACGGGCCGGCCGAGGGGCCGGAGCGGGCGTCCGCGCTGCTCGGGGAGATCGACCGGTTGGCGGCCGCGCTGTCGGCGCTCGACCCGGACGGGGACGCGGAGGGCGGCATCACCACCCGGCTGCGGGCCCTGCTGTCGGGCTGGGAGGAGCGGCACCGGCCCACGTCCGCGGGTACTGCCGTGGCCGACGAGGAGGGCGCCGACGAGGCGCTGCGGTCGGCCACCGCGGACGACATCTTCGACCTGCTGGACAAGGAACTCGGAGCGTCCTGAGCCGACAAGGCCCGGGTCGTCCGTCCCACGGGGGGAATTCACATGTCGAACGAGGAGAAGCTCCTCGACTACCTCAAGCGCGCGACCGCCGATCTGCGCCAGGCGCGTCGCCGTCTCCGGGAGATCGAGGACCGGGAGCGGGAGCCGATCGCCATCGTCGCGATGAGCTGCCGATTCCCGGGGGACGTCCACTCGCCCGAGGACCTGTGGGAGCTGGTCGCCGAGGGCCGCGACGCGCTCTCCGGGTTCCCGGAGGACCGCGGCTGGGACCTGGACGGGCTGTTCGACGAGGACCCCGACCGGCCCGGCACCTCGTACGCACGGGAGGGCGGGTTCGTCCGTGACATCGCCGGGTTCGACGCGGAGTTCTTCGGCATCAGCCCGCGTGAGGCACTGGCGATGGACCCGCAGCAGCGGCTGCTGCTGGAGGCGTCGTGGGAGGTCCTGGAGCGGGCCGGGATCGACCCGCTCTCGCTGGGCGACTCCCGGACGGGGGTGTTCGCCGGCGCGATGTCCCAGGACTACGGCCCGCGTCTGCACGAGGGGCTGGAGGGACTGGAGGGCTACCTCCTGACCGGCAACACGACGAGTGTCGTGTCCGGCCGGGTCGCCTACGCGCTGGGCCTGCAGGGGCCCGCCGTCACCGTGGACACAGCCTGCTCGTCCTCGCTGGTGGCGTTGCACCTGGCCTGCCAGGCGCTGCGGCAGGACGAGTGCGGCCTCGCGCTGGCCGGCGGCGTCACCGTGATGTCCACGCCCGGGGTCTTCATCGAGTTCAGCCGGCAGCGGGGGCTGGCGGCCGACGGCCGCTGCAAGTCCTTCGCGGCCGCCGCGGACGGGACCGGCTGGGCGGAGGGGGTGGGCATGCTGCTGCTGGAGCGGCTCTCCGACGCCCGCCGCAACGGGCACCAGGTGCTGGCCGTCATCCGGGGTTCGGCCGTCAACCAGGACGGCGCCAGCAACGGGCTCACCGCCCCCAACGGCCTGGCCCAGCAGCGGGTGATCCGCCAGGCCCTCGGCCGGGCGGGGCTCACCACGGGCCAGGTGGACGCGGTCGAGGCGCACGGGACGGGCACCACGCTCGGTGATCCGATAGAGGCGGAGGCGCTGCTGGCCACCTACGGCCAGGGGCGGGCCGAGGGCCGTCCGCTGTGGCTGGGGTCGCTCAAGTCCAACATCGGTCACGCCCAGACGGCTTCCGGTGTGGCGGGTGTGATCAAGACGGTGATGGCGATCCGGCACGGGGTGCTGCCGCGCACCCTGCACGTCGACGAGCCGACGCCGCACGTGGAGTGGTCCAGCGGTGCGGTCCGGCTGCTCACCGAGCCGGTCGCCTGGCCCGAGACCGGTGAGCCGCGCCGGGCGGGGGTGTCCTCGTTCGGGGTCAGCGGCACAAACGCGCACGTCATCGTCGAGCAGGCGCCGTCCTTCGCGGAGCCGGTGCCGGGCGAGGGGGCGGAGGGCTCCCAGAGGGCGGAGGGCTCCGAGGGGGCGGAGGGAACCGGTTCCGAGGGCAGCGGCCGCGGTGGCAGCGCGGCCGGTGGGCCGGCGTACGTGCCGCCGCTGGTCGGCACGGGGTTGGTGCCCTGGGTGCTGTCGGGGCGCACGGACGCGGCGCTGCGGGCGCAGGCCGCTCGGCTCCGCGAGTTCGTCGCTCCGGGGGAGGAGCGGATCGGGCTGGGTGAGGTCGGCTGGTCGCTGGCCACCGGCCGGGCCCGGTTCGACCACCGGGCCGTCGTCCTCGGGGCGAACCACCGGGACATGCTGGAGGGCCTGGCGGCGCTCGCCGACGGCGATGACGCGCCGGGTGTGGTCCGCGGTGTCGCGGCGGTCGGCAGCCGCCAGGCCGACGGCCAGGCGGTGTTCGTCTTCCCCGGCCAGGGCTCCCAGTGGGCCGGCATGGCGGTGGACCTGCTGGACGTCTCCCCGGCGTTCCGGGAGCACATTGCGGCCTGCGAGCGCGCGCTCGCCCCCCACACGGACTGGCGGCTCACCGACACCCTGTACGGCCTGCCGGGGGCGGCGTCGATGGACCGGGTGGACGTCGTCCAGCCCGTCCTCTTCGCCGTCATGGTCTCCCTCGCCCGCCTCTGGCAGGCGCACGGCGTCCAGCCGTCCGCGGTGATCGGGCACAGCCAGGGCGAGATCGCCGCCGCCCACATCGCCGGCGCCCTGTCTCTGGACGACGCGGCCCGCATCGCAGCCCTGCGCAGCCAGGCCATCACCCGCATCGCCGGCAAGGGCGGCATGGGACATGTGGCGCTGCCGCAGGACCAGGTCTCCGAACGGCTGTCGGCGTGGCCCGGCCTGTCCGTCGCCGCCGTCAACGGCCCTGCCTCGACCGTGATCTCAGGCGACGCCACCGCGCTCCAGGAGTTCATCACGGCGTGCGAGACGGACGGGGTGCGGGCCCGTGCCATTCCCGTCGACTACGCCTCACACAGCACCCACGTCGAAGAACTCCGGGACGAACTCGCCACCCTCCTCGGCGACATCACACCCTCGGCGTCGACCGTCCCGTTCTACTCCACCGTCACCGGCGGAGTGCTCGACACCCGCGAACTCACCGCCGAGTACTGGTACACCAACCTGCGCGAGACCGTCCGCTTCCACGCGACCCTGACCGCGCTGATCGACGACGGCCACACCCTCTGCGTCGAAGCCAGCCCCCACCCCGTCCTCACCACCGCCATCCAGGACACCATCGAGAACGCCGCCACCGACACCGGCGGGGCCGTCGTCGGAACCCTGCGCCGCGACGAGCCCGGGCCTGCCGGCTTCCTCACCTCACTCGCCGAGGCGCACACCCACGGCGCCGCCGTCACCTGGGTGGCGCTCAACCTGATCGATCGTCATGTCGACCTGCCCACCTACGCCTTCCAGCGGAAGCGGTTCTGGATCGACCCGGTGACCGCTGACGTCGCGGGGCAGGTGCGGCTCGACGGGATCGCCCGGGAGTCGGGTTCCGAGGCGCCGTTCGAGGGCGCCGAATCGCTGGCGCGGACGCTGCGCGACCTCGCCCCGGCCGAGCGCGACGAGATGCTGCTCGACCTGGTGCGCACCCAGGCCGCTGCCGTCCTCGGACATGCCGAGCTGGACGCGGTGGAGCCCGCCCGGGTGTTCAAGGAGTTCGGTTTCGACTCGCTGACGGCGGTGGCCCTGCGGAACCGGCTCAACGCCAGGACCGGCCTGCGGCTGCCGGTCGCCGTGGTCTTCGACCACCCCACACCACGCGCGCTCGCCGCATTCCTGGGCACGGAGTTGCTGGGGCAAGGACGCGGCACCGACGCGCTCGTTCCGGCCGGTCGGGAGTCGGACGAAGGCGAACCGATCGCCATCGTCGCGATGGGCTGCCGCTTCCCGGGAGACGTCCGCTCGCCGGAGGAGTTGTGGCGGCTCGTCGTGGAGGGTGCCGACGCGATCACGCCGTTCCCGACGGACCGTGGCTGGGACCTGGAGAACCTCTACCACCCGGATCCAGAACACTCGGGAACGACCTACGTGCGCGAGGGCGGCTTCCTGACGGACATCGCGGGATTCGACCCGGTCTTCTTCGGCATCTCGCCGCGTGAGGCGCTGGCGATGGATCCGCAGCAGCGGCTGCTGCTGGAGACGTCGTGGGAGGTGTTCGAGCGGGCGGGGATCGACCCGGCGACGCTGCGGGGCAGTAGGACCGGAGTCTTCGCCGGAACGACCCACCAGGACTACGGGCCCCGGCTGCACGAGCCGCTGGCAGAGGTGGAGGGATATCTCCTGACCGGCAACACGCCCAGCGTGGTGTCGGGCCGCATCGCCTACACCTTCGGCCTGGAGGGGCCGGCGGTCACGGTCGACACGGCGTGCTCGTCGTCGCTGGTGGCGCTGCACCTGGCCGCGCAGGCGCTACGGCAGGGCGAGTGCGACCTGGCCCTGGCCGGTGGCGTGACGGTGATGTCCACCCCGGGCGCGTTCGTGGAGTTCAGCCGACAGCGGGGGCTGGCGGCGGACGGACGGTGCAAGCCGTTCTCAGCGGCCGCCGACGGTACCAGCTGGGCCGAGGGTGTCGGATTGCTGCTGGTCGAGCGGCTCTCCGACGCCCAACGCCACGGGCACCGGGTGCTGGCCGTCATCCGGGGCTCCGCCGTCAACCAGGACGGCGCCAGCAACGGCCTCACCGCCCCCAACGGGCCCTCGCAACAACGCGTCATCCGCCAGGCACTCGCCAACGCGCGCCTGTCCGCGACCGACGTCGACGTCGTCGAGGCGCACGGCACCGGTACGACGCTCGGCGACCCGATCGAAGCCGAAGCGCTGCTGGCCACGTACGGGCGCGAGCGCGCCGACGAACGGCCGCTGTGGCTGGGCTCGGTGAAGTCCAACATCGGCCACACCCAGGCCGCCGCCGGCGTCGCCGGCGTCATCAAGACCGTGATGGCGATGCGCCACGGCGTGCTGCCCCGCGTACTGCACGCCGACCAGCCGTCGCCGCACGTGGCCTGGACCGAGGGCGGCATCGCCCTGCTGACCGAGGAGACCCCCTGGCCGGACACCGGGGCGCCGCGCCGGGCGGGTGTCTCGTCCTTCGGCGTCAGTGGGACCAACGCGCACGTGATCCTGGAGCAGGCGCCGGCCGTGGAGACATCGGCTCCGGACGACGGGCCGGCCCCGCTGGGCGGCCTGGTGCCGTGGGTGCTGTCGGGCAAGACGGACGCCGCGCTGCGCGCCCAGGCCGTACGCCTGCACCACCACATCGAGACCAACCCCGAGCTCGACCTCGCCGACGTGGCCTGGTCCCTGGCAACGGAACGGGCAACATTCGAGCACCGCGCGGTCGTCCTCGCCGACCACCGCGACGACTTCCTCACCCGCCTACAGGCCCTGGCCGACGGCGAACCCGCCCCCGGACTCACCAAGAACACCACCACCCCCGGCAAGACCGCCTTCCTGTTCACCGGGCAGGGCGCGCAACGACCCGGCATGGGACGCGAACTCTACGCACGCTTCCCCGTCTTCGCCGAAGCCTTCGACCAGACCTGCGCCCTCTTCGACACCCACCTCGACCAACCACTGAAGAACCTCGTCTTCGCCGACCCCGGCACCCACGAGGCCACCCTCCTCGACCAGACCCGCTACGCCCAACCCGCCCTGTTCACCCTCGAAGTCGC
>NZ_JBIVDY010000015.1:236825-242195 GCF_044747365.1 Kitasatospora sp. NPDC090091 | reverse complement strand
AGCCGATCCCCGCCCCGAAAGGCGAATCCGGCCGCAATCCCGATAAACGCACACACCGAATAGACCCCGAACCGAACAGGAACGCGACAAAGCGCGGTCCAGCCCGAAAGGGAAGGAGTGGTGTTTCAAGGGATTGGCCGCCCCGGGACCGTCCGCGCCGATGCGTGTCCGGTGCTCCCTGCCGAGCGACTAGGAAACACTACGCCTGTCCGGGAGCGAAGGCAACCCGGTCCCGTGGACGATCCGCGTGCAGAGCGAGCGGCCGGCCTTCACGTACTCGCCGTTGGGGTGGTCGTTGGAGGTGACCCAGTGCCGGGCCGTGGTCTCGTCGCGGCCCCCGTCGCGGTGGCGACGGAGCAGGCGCTCCTCGCGGACCGTGTCGTCGGTCTCCACCCACCAGAGCTCGCGCAGCAGCCGGCGGGCCTCCGGCCACGGGTGTTCGGCGGCGGCGAGGTAGTTCCCCTCGGTGATGACGAGCCGGGAGTGCGGTGCGACGACGTGCCGGGCGGCCACCGGCTCGTCGAGGTCCCGGTCGAAGTCGGGGACGTAGATGTGCTGGAAGCGGTCCGCGGCGATCCGGCGCAGCAGGGCGACGTAGCCGTGCGCGTCGAAGGTGGCCGGGGCGCCCTTGCGGTGGCTCAGGCCGAGGCGGTCGAGCTGCGCGGCGGAGAGGTGGAAGCCGTCGAGCGGGAGGTAGGCGGCGCTGCCGGGGCCTTCGCGGCGTTCGACCTCGGCGACGAGGTGCCGGGCCAGGGTGGACTTGCCGGCACCGGGCGGTCCGGCGAGTCCGAGGATCGTGCGGGCGTTGCTGCCCGGGCCGTGCAGCATGCCCAGGGCGAGGGCGGTGAGGGTGTCCTCGTTCATGGGGCGCACCCTACTCACCGTCCGCTGCCGGGCGTCGTCCCGTGTGGAGCCGCTGCGGGCGGCACGAGTGCGGGCTGTTCCAGGGTGAGGGTGCCGGTGTCCGCGTCGAGGAGCGCGGGGACGCCGAGCGGAACGGTCAGGGTGGAGGCGGCGTGGCCGAATCCGAGCTCCCAGACGATCGGTACGCCGAGCGGGCCGAGGCGGTCGAGCATGACGTCCCGGACGCGTTCGGGTCGGCCGCAGCCGTCCCAGGAACCGAGCGCGATGCCGGCGACGCCGTCCAGGGCGCCGGAGCGCAGGAGCTGGGTGAGGAGGCGGTCGAGCTGGTACGGGTGCTCGTTGACGTCCTCCAGGAGCAGGATACTGCCGGCGAAGGAGGGCCGGGCGGCGGGCGTGCCGCGTTCGGCGGTGAGGACGGTGAGGCATCCGCCGGCGGTGGTGCCGCGGGCCCGCCCGGGCACCAGCGTGGTGGCCGTGGACGAGGTGAGGACCGTAGTGGCCGCGGGCTCGAAGAGGGTGCGGCGCAGGTGCTCGGCGGTCGGGCCGTCGGTGAGGAAGGACGCGGCCGCGCTCATCGGCCCGTGCAGGGTGGCGACGCCGAGTCGCTGGGCGAAGGCCTCGTGCAGGGAGGTGACGTCGCTGAAGCCGACGAGCACCTTGGGCGGGACGGCGCGCATCGCGTCCCAGTCGAGCAGGTCGGCCATGCGGTGGACGCCGTAGCCGCCGCGGGCGCAGATCACCGCGTCGACGGCCGGGTCGAGCCAGGCGGTCTGGAGGTCGGCGGCGCGGTCGGCGTCGGTGCCGGCGAGGTGGCCGAGGACGGGGTGGGTGTCGAGGACGTGCGGGGCGACGGTCACCCGTAGCCCCCAGGAGCGCAGGACCTCGGCCCCGGCGGTGAGCCGCTGGGGGTCGATCGGGCTGCTGGGGGCGATCACGGTGACGTGGTCCCCGGGGCGGAGGTGCGGCGGGCGGGTCAGCCCTCGGCCGGGCGTGGTCGGGTGCTGGTCCATGGCCGGGATCCTTCCAGGGTGCGGGTGACGCGACGGGGCCGGGTGGCACGGCGTGGCGGTGCCACGACGTGGCCCGGTGGGGTGCGGCGCGGCCCGGTGGGGCGCGACGGGGCGAGGTGGCACGCTGCGACGGGACGGGTCGGGGCGGGGTGCCGCCGGGGTCCGGGTTGGTCCGTGCGCCGGGCCCGCGGTTCCGCCCGCAGTAGGTATGCCCCGTGCTCTTCAGACCGATCCCATCACCGCCCGAACCTCGTCGAGCGTGGCGTCGGCCACGGCGTTGGCGCGCTCGGCGCCGTCGCGCAGGACCTGCCGGACGTAGCCGCGGTCGGCGGCGAGGTCGGCGCGCAGGGCCCGGATCGGGCGGAGGTGTTCGTTGACGGCCTCGGTCACCGTCCGCTTGAGCGCGGCGCCGCCGCCGTCGCCGATCTCCTCGGCGACCTCCTCCGGGCGGCGGTCCTGGCAGAGCGCGGCGAGCAGGACGAGGCTCGACACCTCCGGGCGGGTGGCCGGGTCGTAGCTGATCCGGCGTTCGGTGTCGGTCTTGGCGGAGCGGATCAGGCGGGCCGTGGTGTCCTCGTCGGCTGCGAGGGCCACGGCGTTGCCGCGGCTCTTGCTCATCTTGGTGCCGTCGGTGCCGAGCAGCAGCGGGGCGGCGGAGAGCAGGCCCTCGGGGCGCGGGAAGACCGCGGTGCCGTCGGGGTGCGGGTAGCGCTCGTTGAAGCGGCGGGCGACGGTGCGGGCGACTTCGAGGTGGGGCAGCTGGTCCTGGCCGACCGGGACCACGTCGGCCTTGCAGAAGAGGATGTCGGCGGCCTGGTGGACGGGGTAGGTGAACATCAGCCCGCTGACGGCGGACTGGCGGGAGTGGGCGATCTCGTCCTTGACGGTGGGGTTGCGGCTCAGCTCGGAGACGCTGACCAGGCTGAGGAAGGGCAGCAGCAGCTGGTTGAGGGCGGGGACGGCGCTGTGGGCGAAGATCGTGGCGCGGTCGGGGTCGAGGCCGGTGGCGAGGTAGTCGAGTACGAGGTTCTCGGCGTGCTCGGACAGCCGGTCGGCGATGTCACGGTCGGTGATCACCTGGTAGTCGGCGACCACGACGAACATCTCGACCCCGAGGCGCTGGAGTCGGACCCGGTTCTGCAGGGTGCCGAAGTAGTGGCCGAGGTGGAGCGGGCCGGTGGGGCGGTCGCCGGTGAGGACGCGGTGGGCGCCGGGGTTGCGGCGGATCCGTTCGTCGAGGCCGGCGCAGGCGGCGGTCTCGGAGGCGGTGGCGGCCTCGACAGCGGTGACGGTGGTGGCGGTGACGGTGGTGGCGACGGTCATGGGGTTCTCCTCGGTACGGCGGTGAGTTCGCGGCCGTCCGGGGCTCGGGCCCGTTCCGTCGGAAAACGCGTCAGGGCCGTCCATCCGGACGGCCCTGGTCAGGCGTGGCTGGTGGCCGTCCTAGGACGGCCACCAGTCGAGACCTGCGAAGCGCTTCATGCGTTCGAGAATAGCGTCAGTCCTCCACGACGAGGGCAGGAGTTTCCTTGCGCAGGGTCTCGCCGCGGAAGAACTCCGGCCGGACCACGCCGTACCAGAGCATCAGCACGGCACCGAGCAGCAGGATGCCGACGCCGATGACGAACACCGAGCCGATGCCGAAGACGGCGCCGCTGCCGTACTCCGGGTTCCAGGCGTCGGTGAGGGTCTGCAGGAAGACGGCGCTGAGCAGTACGCCGCCGAGCAGCGGGGCGACGCCCTTGAGCAGCAGGTCGCGCAGGCCGTTGCGGAGCGAGCGGCGGAAGTACCAGACGCAGGCGAAGGCCGTCAGCGCGTAGTAGAAGCAGATCATCAGACCGAGGGCCAGGATGGTGTCCTCGACGACGTTCTCGCTGATCACGCTCATGCCGACGTAGAAGACGGCGGTGGCGAGGCCGGCGGCGACGGTGGCGTAGCCGGGGGTGCGGAAGCGCGGGTGGACGGTGCCGAAGCGCGGCGGGACGGCCTTGTAGGCGCTCATCGCGAGGAGGGTGCGGGCCACCGGGATGAAGGTGGTCTGCAGGCTGGCGGCGGCGCTGGCGACGACCGCCAGGAAGAGCAGGACGCTCCACGGCGAGCCGAGCACCGGGCGGGCCAGCGCGGCGAAGACGTTGTCGGCGGTCTCCGGGTTGCCGAGGCCGGTGCCGGCGCCGCCGACGCCGGCGAACATCTGGGAGGCGATCGCGACCAGCAGGTACGAGCCGACCAGGGTGACCATGGAGGTCATCGCGGCCCGGCCCGGGGTCTTGGCGCTGCCGCTGGTCTCCTCGTTCATGGTGAGGCAGGTGTCCCAGCCCCAGTACATGAAGATCGAGAGCGACAGCCCGGCGGTGAACGCGCTGAACGAGGAGACGTCGAGCGGGTTGAGCCAGGATGCGGAGAAGCCGATCGAGTCCGGCAGGTCGCCGGCGGCGGCCTTGGCGATCGCGATGACCGAGAAGAGCAGCAGGACGGCGAGCTGGAGGCCGACCAGGCTGTACTGGAACCACTTGGTGGCCGTCATGCCGCGGTAGCTCATCGCGGTGGCGGCGGCGATCAGCACCACCACGGTGAGCAGGTGGATCGCCTTGGTGTCGTTGAGCTCGGCGACCCGGCTGCTGCCGGTCATCTCCCCGAGCATCAGGTAGAGGAAGTCGGTCGCCACCCCGGCCAGGTTGGAGAGCACGATGATCGTGGCGACCGTCAGGCCCCAGCCGGCCATCCAGCCGACCCGGGGTCCGAAGGCCTTGACCGTCCAGGTGAAGGACGTGCCGCAGTCCGGGAAGTCCTTGTTCAGCTCCTTGTAGGCGAACGCGACGAGCAGCATCGGCAGGAAGCCGGCCAGGAAGACCGCCGGCATCTGGACGCCGACGGCGGAGACGGTCGGACCCAGCGTCGCGGTCAGGCAGTAGACCGGGGCGACCGTGGAGACGCCCAGGACCACGCTGCTCAACAGGCCGACCGAGTTGCCCCGTAGGCCCTTGTCCCCCGCCGCCCCCGCCGCCCCCGGGTCGGGGGCCCCACCACTGATGCCACTGACCGGGGCACCCTGCGGAGCGGTGGGCGCCGTTGCCCGCCCGCTGCTTCCGTGCTCTGAGAGCTGCTGATCAAACACCAGCGCACCCTAGGTGGGGGTGTCGAAGGTTGTGTAGGCCAACTCTTGGTGATCTGAACCACTTGCTTCGATTCATGCGCTACCGAGGCCATGAGACCGATGAATGAATGGCGGGTTGAGTCATGTACCTTTGTTTTGAAGGACTGACGGAGGGTTATTTCTCCCCTATGTCATAGATTGAGACGGTTTGGACACCGCCGCTCAAGGCCCTCGACCGATCCCGCCGGGCGCCTGAGCCGGGGCCGCCGCACGGGCCCCCGTCGGGGGCGCCCCCCCCCGGGGGGCCCCCCCGGGGGGGGCCGGGGGGGGGGGGGCGCCGGGGGGGCCGGGGGGGGGAAAGCCGGGGGGGGAATGGGGGGCCGGGTCGGGGGGGGGGGGGCC